>WUQU01000051.1 GCA_009889605.1 Candidatus Bathyarchaeota archaeon
AGTCCCTTTTTTTGACAATGCGCTGTTCCTCGAGAATTGAATATTACATCTTAATATTTAATACGATATTCCGGTTTTCGACATATCAAACACGCGTAAATTCTAAAAAGAAAAACCCCATTCTTATACACGGGATAAAATTGAGTAAAAAAGCAAGCGAAAGTTTGGGAGAAGGGTTCGCCATCAGAGTAAGAGTCGGCGAATACGAAGTTGAAGTCAAAGGCTCCCGCAATGAGGTGCTAGAAACCCTAAAGGAACTGCCAAACATAATGCCAGAAGTAGGCAAAGCCTTTGAAAACCTAAAACCCAAAACAGTGCCCACGGTAACCGTTAAGGCGACGGCTGCCACCGCCACCATTAAGGGAGAAACACCAATGGTTAACTACCCTAAAATTCCAAAGGGGGAAAGCTGCAGCGAAGCCGTATTAAAAATTCTTGAAAGCGACTGGGGGAAATGGCGGCCAAGAACCCTTGCAGAACTGAAAGAAGCCTTAGAAGCCAACAAACTACACTATTCTGGACGCGTTTTAGCTGGCGACTTGCTCGGCCTCGTCCAAAAAGGCATGGTGAGACGTTGGAAAACAGATAAAGGGTATGTCTACATCCTCGCCGAAAAGGAGGCAACTCCATGAAAAAAGTGGAGATCCACGTCAAAACACCCTTTGGCGAAATAGTTGTCGAAGGCGAAAACCCCCAGGAAGCCCTCAGCCTTTTAGAGGCTTTTCCAAAAGATTTTGTGGAAAACATTTCAAACATTGTCTCGAACAAGTTGACGCCTTCTGCGGCATCCCAGCTTAAGGGCATAATCGAATTCACAACCGAAGGCCCTGTGCTCATAGCCCGTGAGAAGCTCACCCACTACGAGGCCATTGGGCTTATTTTGTACGCTTCCGAAGGTAGGCAAAACACTGCTGCGCAGGTTCAGAAACTTCTGGAATCCAGCGGCGTCAAATGCATGGTGCCCGCCCGCCTAAACGAGATGACCCGAAGAGGCCAAGTGTTTAAGCCCGACCCGAAAAGACCCGAGTTTAAGCTGACGGTTCAAGGCGAACGTTGGATTGAAGACGAAGTTTTGGCTAGGCTTAGAGGGAAAACCAGTTGAACAGCGAAGCTGGTAGGCTGACGGTTCATGTAAAGTATGGCCAAGTGGAGAAAACTTTCTCCGGCAACGTTGAGGACGTGTGGATAGCCCTTAACCGTTTTTTCAGCGAGTTCATTCCCGCTTTTGAAATTTTGAAAGCTTTGGTTTTAACAGTGGATTCGCAGAAGCTTATGGAAGACTGTAAGGGCCTTATTGGCTTCGCTGACAATGCGCCGTATTTGCTGGCTTCTAAGGAAAAATTGACGGATAATGAGACTTTGGCTTTGCATCTTCTAGCCGCCCATCTGGGCTATAGGCTTGGCATACTAAAAACCGATGCGCTTACAAGGGAAGAGCTTCAAGCGAAGCTTGGCAAAAACCTCAAAATTGTGAGCACACGGTTAGGCGAACTGGTTAAAAGCGAAATCGCAGAAAAAACAAAGGAAGGCAGCTACCGCATCACCAGCTTCGGCGTGGCCCAAATGCAAAGGGAATGGCTTCCAAAAGTTAAAGCCAAAATAGGCTTGTAGGCGTTTATTTTGCGTGCTTTGTTGTCGGACGCAAAAACGCCAAAACGACGACATTTAAACTAGACGTTAACCACTCTGGTTTATAGCGTTTCCTTTTTATCTAAGTTTTAAGTATCATGCAGTTGCCGGGATACAATTTGAAAGCTCCTAAGAGACTATATTACTTTGTCGTAGCCATCTCGATACTGGTTGTGCTATGGATTCTATCTCGCCCAGCCATACTGCCCGAAGAAATTTATGAAGCGTACATATCCTATTTCACCATAATTAGAGCTTTAACCATCGTAGTTTTGGGCGCTTTAGCCCTTGAGTTAGTGGCTTCAGTTATAACTCGGAGACTTAAACATCTTGGAAGAGAAGTTTACCTCATCAGAAACGTTATCCTCGTGTTAGGCTACATTGTACTTGGATTCATGGTTTTAGCGTTATTCGAAGTTACAGGCATAAGCGCGGTTGCCGGCGCAACCGTTTCAGGCCTCGTCATCGGTTTGGGTTTACAGCCCATTCTGGCGAACTTGTTCGCCGGCCTAATCATTCTTGGGACAGGCTTCCTTAAACCAGGAACCGAAGTGAAAATTTCAGGCGGCCTGCCCTTGGCGACTGTGGCTTTTCCAGCGTATAAAATGTTTAGCCGAGACGAGTTCATGCCAACTTTGAGAGGCGTTGTGATGGAGGTCGGCTTGCTTCACACCAAAATTCTTTCCGACAGCGGGGAAATCGTGAAAATTCCAAACAACCTTGCATTTTCCAACAGCGTCGTTATGGAAGAAAAAGAGGAGCCTAAAACCGTCCGAGTGCGGTACGAGTTTCCAGTGGAGTACGACCCCGACATGGTGCTTGAAAAGCTTCACAAAGCTTTAAGCAAGGATTTCAAAGATTTTAGGGCTTATGTTGAAGAGCAAAGCGACAAAAAATACTACATAGTCCTTGTATTGGCTACCACGCCGCCAAACGTTAAGGTTAGAGACTGCCGATCGCGGTTGCTTAAACAAATCATTAAGGTGCACAGGGAAATCATTGCGACAACCCCTGACAGCAAACCAGAACAAAGTGGCACTTCAGCAGGTTTTACGTAACACTTTGGAAGCCACCTTTTACATGTAGGCATCGTTACTGCTGGTTTGCCAGTTCCATAACTTTCGTTTTAATTTGTTTGAAAATTTTCCACATGGCGTCTTTTTCCATAAGGTATGGGTCTGGAATGTTCCAAACCACGATTTTGTCTTTGCATTGGGGACAGAGGCTTAAAACATACTCTTTATGAATGTTTTCCATGGCCACTATAACATCGTAGTCCATAAGCCTTTTACCGTTCAAGGTTTCTGGAGCGGGTTTCAGAAATTTCTCCGCGTTCTCTTCCTTCAAAAATTCTCTGACTTCTTCAGCGATGGGAATAACTATGCGCATTCCAGCGGAATCCACAACCCAGTCCGGCCTAAATTTCCGAAGCAAAGCTTCAGCCAGTGGGCTTCGATAAACGTTGCCAGAGCAAACAAACAAAACCTTCAAGGCGTCAACCCAACCAAACACTGGAAAACAAGCATAAACCAACCTCAAACAAACATATAACATTTTCAACACAAAACAAAGAAAATACACGCAGATATACGGAAATGCGTCTTTAAGGATGGATGGCTTTCATGAATTCTTTTTCGTCAGCTATCTCATCCTTCTCGTCTATGGCTTTTCTTTCTTCGGGCGTTGGTTGTTCAGTCGGTATGAGTTTTCTACGAGTTCTTTGTAGAGAAGCCTTAATTCGCGAAGTTCTCTTCGGATATCTCCCAACACCTCAACACTCATAATACCAAAGCCCTCAACGTATGCTTACCCAATTTGCACTTATATCTCTTAAGAACCCTAAAAATTTTGAGGGTATGTCTTGATGCTGAGAATCTTAATTGATATTGCCCTATCCACTTGTTAGAATAGTGGTTTGTAGTGTGGGTGCGCTAGACTCATAAAATTAATTAAATAATTCAGAGTATACGCCTGTTATTTTGGTTTATGTCATGTTATGGTGGTGGTCTTTTTTGTGCGTATTGGTATCTGCGGGGTTTTCCTTCGCGGGTTAGTATGCCGTCTTTTACTAGGTCTATTAGGGCGTGGGCTACTGCTGTGCGGTCGTAATGAAAGCCTCTCCGGGCCATTTCGCTGTGGACTTCGCTTAGACCTTTAGCCGTTGCGAACCAGCCTTCTTCCCATAGTTTTTGGATTACGCCTTTGCATGTTTCTGCGCGGGGCGGCGCCGTTTTTTCTGTTATGGTGACTGCGGATACTTCTTTTAGTTTTTGGGTTATTGTTGATAGGATGCGGTCTACGGCTGTTTGTAGTTGGTCTTCTTGGCATTGGATTTCGAATTCTATTTCGCCTACGCGCATTTTCACGTGGATTGGTGGTTTTGCGCTTGTTTCTGTCAATTTTCCACCTTATTGTTTATTGAATTGTACATCTTGTTCATGCACAACACTTAAATATACCTTCCCCGAACAATTGGCTATTGGTGAATCTTGGTGATTGAACAATACACTATAACAACAACACCAAAATATAATTTTCCACCCCCAACCATGGACCTAGCACTGCCAAAACGCTTCATAGAACTAAGCCTCCACTCGCTAAAACACGTGCAAAATCAAACCTTTCAACTAAATCAACAACTCATTCAACAAAACCCCACACAAGAACCCCTATGCCCACTATTGCAGCCCCAACCAAACACAATAGCCCTAACGCCGAACAAGACAGAAACAACCATAGCCGCAGTAGACACCTCAAGCATAAAACTAGGCGAAACAAACAAAGGCCTCATAATAGCCATCCGCGGAACCATCATATGGAAAAGAAAACGCAGCTACGGCTATTTACGCGTAGGCCCCTTCATATTCCACATAACAGAAGACAACCTAAAAGAAGTCTACAAAACGCTTTTACAGGCATATTTCCCAGAACAAACCAGCCCATCACCAAGCTTTACACACATACCCATGCGCATGGCAAACCTCCTCGAAAAATGGCTTCAAGTTTCTCTAGCCAAAACCGTAAACAACGGAATACTCCTCTTCGACGGCTCGCTCACAGCGGGAACACCAGACACTCCAGTGCACCAGCTAAAAGAAATCCTAAACACTGCAAGAAACATGAACAACGCCACACTGGCCTTCACAAAAATGACCACGTTAAGGCTTAACGGATACCTCATAACAGACACCCTCTTCACACAGAAGCCGCCATGCCTAATAGAAATGGCAAACCTAAAACCAAAACCGCCCCTAGTCCTGCTAGGCGACGTCTACGTGGCAAAACTCACAAACGGAAACTGCGCTTTTAGGCTTGACATAGACAAAGAACTGCCCACACAGCACAAAATCGAAGCCGTTGAAAGGCTCTTGGGAAACGACCTAATAACGCATAGTTACCCGGAAACCCTACGCTTGGCGCATATTCTCTGCACGTTTACAGCCAACGAAGTAATAGCCATGCAACATTTCATCAAACAAAAATACGGCTTAAAACTGGTTAACAGGCCGGACATGCATCGACTGCTCTTCGGCCCCTTCGGAAAAGGTGAAAGCCACCATGAGATTGTATAAGAAAGAAGGCAACATAGTTGAAATCCTAAGCTTTCCAAACGAGACGGTTGAGAAGGGCGACTACCTGCTTGTTGAAGACGGCGAAGCGGGAAAAGCCCTAATCGTCCAAGTCATAGACGTACAGTTCGCCAACATACCAGGCGTTCTTGAAGAATTGCTGCGCAGTCTTCCAGACGGAGGAGAACCCATACAGGGCGAGGACATAGACCCTCTTGAAATAGCGCCGCATATAACATACATTCAAGACGCTAGGCTTTTGGTGTGCAAGATCCGTGCCACAGTGGAAAGCGAAGGCTTAAGCCCAAGCAGTTCATGGCTTCCATCCCGTTCCCAATCAACCATCAGAAAACTGCCCATATCAACGCTTTTTAACCTTGCAGGGGTTGACGGAAAACTCCCCATAATCCTAGGCGGAACAAAAGAGGCTTCGCTTTTAACAATAGACGCCACAGCCCTGGACGGAACCCTAAACATAATAACAGGCAAAAAGGGAACAGGAAAGTCGCATCTTTCAAAGCTTCTCATAACCAGCCTAATGCAGTACAAAGCCACAGTGGTTGTCTTGGATTTAAACGGCGAATACACGGGTTTAGGCATGACCTCAGACGGCAAAAGAAACGCCTACTACCACAAAATCCACGTTTTAACCCCTTCCCAAAACTTTAAAGTCGCCCTAAACCAGCTCCACCTAAACGTGCTACTAAACATCCTCATAAACGCGTTACACTTGCCAGGCACATCTGCCCGCGAGTTCAGACGCATATGGCAGTTCCTCAAAGAAAAAGGCAACTTAACCCTCCACGAGCTAGGCGAAGCCATACGCAACTGGCACTGCAACCAAAACGTGCGAGACGCACTGTTTTCACGCTACTACGCCATGGTCAACTCGGGCTTCTTCACAGACAACCCCGTCGAGGCAACACTTCTAGAAGAGTGCCTGTTCAAAGCAAGAGAAGAAGGCGGCGTCATAATAATCAACCTCAGAAACACTTCAACAATAGACAGACAAATAGTTGTCGAGTACGTTTTAGGCAAGCTTGTGGAACTCCTAACAAGCTGGAAGCTTAAGGCAGCCTTCCTATTCGCTGAAGAAGCCCACCTATACCTGCGGGAAACCTACTGGGACGACATCGTCACGCGGATGCGCCACTTCGGCATATTTACAACATTCATAACAAACCAGCCGGACACTATACGCGAGAATATTTACCGCCAAGCAGACAACATATTCCTATTCAACTTCACAAACGAAAACGACTTAGATGTGGTTTCACGCGCCGCCCGAGTAGACGCAGAAACAGTCAAATCCATAGCCCGCGACCTGCCGCCGCACCACTGCCTAGCCCTAGGAAAAGTTGTCAAAGACTTCCCCATAGTCGTGAAAGTGAAAGCCTTAGACGTAAAAACCATGGGAGAAACAAGACTATTCTTTACATGAATTAAGCGTTTTTAGCTTAGCCATGTTTCTTTGGAGAAAAGCCTTCAAAGGCTTTGTTATATTGTAGTTTTCAGCTTCGTCGAGGGCTACCCATTTTAGTTCTTCTGCGTCGTCTGCCGCTTTAAGTTCTCCACCCTTAAGCTTCACAAAATAGTCCACTATGACAAAATGATATTTGATTTTGCCGTTTTCATCAAAAATAATGTTGTTAACAACGTCAACAAGCTCCGGGTTTTCCACGTCAAGTCCGGTTTCCTCTTTGACTTCTCGGATGACTGCTTGTTCGGTGCTTTCGCCGAGCTCGACTAAGCCTCCGGGAACACTCCATTTTCCCTTCCCAGGCTCGCTTTTTCGCTTTTCTAGAAGAATCTTACCATCGCATACCATGATGGCGCCCACGCCTATAACTGGTTGGCTAGGATAAAGCCGTTTGACCAAAGCCTTGCCCTCTTTTGAACTGTCCACTATATTTGAGGCTTAGTTTGATATGCTTTACTATATTGGAAATCCAAAAAAACCTCTGGCGGTTTCATGTTCTTCGCCTATTATTGTTAAATCCTTGTCTTTTTTAACCACAACGCCTAAAGCAGCTGCAGTCAATAGAAGTGAAGGAAACGCGGCATATTGGGTTACAGCGTTCAAGTTTACCGTTTTGGATGCCAGTTTAAACGTGTAGGTTAGGGGCTTGCTGGGTATTACCTGGTAAATGTTCCCATAAACCTGTATGCTTATCGCGTGGGTTGTAAGGGTTCCCTCACAATACTCTACAAAGCCTTCAGCGCCGTATTTGCCGTTAAATTCTTGAATTGTTGTGTTCACGTAAACAATTCTAACTGTTGTTCCAACGGTAATCTTCACTGGCAGTTCTCCCTCCCAACTGCTGAATACTTTTTCTTCGCCGGCTTTGGCTTCATCGTAAATAAGCCCTGCAGCATAAAGCCTGTTCAAAAGCACCCGCGTCGCGTCCGAAGACACGCTGAAAATGTCCTCTTCAATACGCTGGGTTCGGACACCCACATAATCCATGGCGGCGTTTCCATTTAAAATATATTCAATGGTTACGGATCTGACATCGCCCTGTCCAGTTAACCCAATAGAGGCGTAGGCGGTTCCAGCTAAAAGAGCAACTAAAAGCACGGTAATCACTGTTTTTGCGGTACGGCCTAGACCGCCAGTTTTACGCGGTATAAAAATCCACGGTAAGGCGAAAACCTGCTGTGCCAACTTCAATTGCCTCATGCGGTCTTTGTTTGACAACACCAGAAGCACGGCGATCCCAGCTACAAAACCGCCTACATGGGCGAAGAAGGCTGTACCACCTAAAGGAGTGAGAAAGCCGTAAAGGAGTTGAATTGCAAACCAGAATAGCAGATAATACGCGGCTTTAACCCTCACGAAAATGGGGAAAATGAAGAAGAACCAGCCCATTACAAGGGATGTGCCTGGATAAAGGATAAGATATGCGCCTAGGATTCCGCTGATTGCTCCAGAGGCGCCTATGGCTGGAATAATATAAGCGGTGAAGCCGCCTAAGAAGCTGAAGGCCGTGTGGAACAGGGAAGCTGCAACTCCAGCCGCAAAATATAAAGCTAAAAACCTTGCCGTACCCAACGTGTCTTCAATGCTTTTTCCGAAAAGATATAGGAAATACATGTTAAAGAGAATATGGAAGAAGTCTGCGTGGAGAAACATTGAACTAAAGATTCGGTAAAATTGTGAAGGCGTTGTCATCAACGCTGGAACAAAGCCGCCTAGGTTTACCC
>WUQU01000052.1 GCA_009889605.1 Candidatus Bathyarchaeota archaeon
ATAATAAACAGCATCTTTTCGCCTAAGCTCCTTTCGCACATACTCCATATGCAATTCTTGGCTTTCCTCTTGCTGAGAGCCGAAAATAGGTTGGGCGTGTAAAACACGGTCAAAATAAACAAGCCTCGGACAATAAATGTAATGCTTAACATCGGTAACTGAAACCAAAGGTTCAGCAACATCCGAAATGGGCAAACTCTGCCGTCTCCCAGCCTTTCCCATTACTCGTTATCTCCCAGCTTTTCTGCACTTTCCATAATTTTAGCGTAAGTTTCAACACTACATCTCCACCCGGCGAAAATCATATCATTTATCGCCTGCCTTACCCTTTCCTTTGTAATAAGCCCTTGAGAAACCGCCTTAACTAAAATGTATGGTATTCCAGTGTAGGCTATCCCATAGATTTTAGCCGTCTTCCTTGCAACTTCATCATCGATTATGACGATTCCGCTACGCTCTTTGGCTATGGCTAAAACCTCAGCGTCAGTGACATGAAGCCCCCTAGTCTGCAAAAGAGTCTCTAAGAAAACTGGATTTTCGGGTTTTACAATTTTGAAAACATTTTTTTGAAATAGTCTTTCTAAAACTGTTGCGTCTGCAACACCCTTACGCTTGCATTCATCTACAATCTCATGTTTAATGCTTGGAGAAGTTAGCTTCTCGCCTACTAATTCTTCAAAAATCCTGTTTAATCCAATCTTCGTTATGTAAATTAACGGAGTTGAATTGAACACAAGCGGCTTCATCTCGCTACTCCGCCGCTGTTGCCTCTTTGAACTCCTTATTGATTTCCCCGGGCGAATACCTGACCCACTCAACATTGCGTTGCTTTACGAGGTCGGCGAAATCCCAAAGGGAGAGCTTAGCCATCTCCGCAGCCTTGGCAAAGGTGACCTTCCCATCGTGCAGTAGCTCAAGGGCTGTTTGCGTACGCCATTCGCCGATGCCCAACTCGAGAAGAGTTCTGACAACAGTAGCCTTATCCAAGCCTTCCCGCTCAGCCACTTCTCGAATTTCTTTCTCGATTTCTTCTGGAATTCTCACGGCTAAGGGCTTAAGGGTCAACTTCGTCACCGTAAACAAAAGATATCTAACGCATACATAAGGTTGCGCATTTCAGAAATAAGCCACCTTCTCTTTTTCTTCCTTTAATTCATACTTTTTAGGTTTACCAATTTCCCGTCTTCCCTTAAAACAAGTGTCGCAGACGGGATAAAGCTGAACATTTTCAACTAAATCCTTAATCAGATTCTTTAAGTCCACAATAAGGCTGTTTAATTCGTCGTGGCGCAGAATGCCAATGAAGGCGCTGTATTGGATACGTTGCAACCCATAATCCTTCAGCGTTTCAGCAATTAAAGCCCGCAAATTATCATCCGTAATGTCATAAATCACCAAGTAAGGCATTTCGTTTCACCAGCCCAAAGTAAACGGTGCATAATCAGCTTCGCGTAAAAGAAAACGTGCAACACGCCGTGCCTGATGGTGAATAAAGCCCTTAATGGAGCTTCTTTGCCCATCAAACATAACCTCCGTGTCTAAGCGTTCCTGAAAACCCGTAAGTAAGGTTTTAATAGCCTCTTTGTTTAAAACTCTGCCTTCTTCAACAGTCTCAGCAGCAACAATCTCGTGGGGCTTAATTACATTCTTCGTTATTAAGCCAATGAGGGTTCTGTCCACAACTTGTTGTCGAAACTCCTCCATCAAATCCAAAACAAGCGAGGGCTTACCTGGTCTATCAGCATGCAAATAACCCGCATAAAAGTCTAGGCCAGCATAGCTTACGGCTTTCCAAACTTCTGGAAAAAGGATTGTTTGATAGCCGAAATTTAGCATGGCGTTAAATGGGTCGCGGGCGCCTCTTGTTTCGCGTCCCGTAAAGCCAAACTCGGCTGGTAGGATTTGGCGTATGGCTTCCCAATAGAAACGAGCGGCTTCAGCCTCCAGATTCATCAAGTCTTGGCGTTTATCGTTAATCCTTAAACCATGTTCTTTATCAACTTTCATGTTGATTTGGTCAATAGCCTTACCTGCTTCGTAAAGCCTCTCAGAAGGCGTGGGGTCTGTTTGACGTCTGTTTTTCGCCATCAACTTCAACAGGTTCGCTTGATTGGTAAGCTTTCCAGAAACAAACCTTTTGGCTAGTATGAAGCCTCTTTCATCGTTGTAGGCTGTGAACTGTTCTCTTCGGGCTCTAACAGAACCCGTCATCGAAGCAGGCATTAAGATGGCATATGGCCAACCGCTGTAACGGGCGAAGACCACTTGAATATTGTTTTGGACGGCTAAAGCCAAAGCGCTTGCTGAAAATGCTACACCGGATGAGCAGCAAATTATAGAGTCAACTTCGTCTGCGACTATTTCCTTAATTTCGCCCTCCTTTTTTACAATAAAGCGGTTTCTTTTCCGCCCTAGGAAAATGCCGAAATCATCTAGGAAGATCCTCATAAAACCACAGCCGCCTTATTCATAGCAAACTTTGAAGTACATGCAGTCTTCTGGACATTGAGAACGATTGGGTTTGCCTGGGTCTTTTCCTTCCGCTACAATCTCAAGCTTTTTGTCGCGCTCTTCGATCCACCATTGTCTTAGTTCATCGCTTGCGAAAAACAGATCTCTACGCACCAAAACCTTTCCGTCTTTTACATCAAGGTAAACGTTGCAGCAAACGTCCACTGGAACCTCGTGGACGCTTTCGAAGACGAGAGCATAGCCCACTGGCGAAAGCCTATGCCATTCCTGCGGTTCACTTGCCACCTTTAAATCGAACATTATCGCCTTCAAATAATCATAACAGTCCAAGCTGAGTATACCGCTTAAACCAAGCAACTCGCCAGAAATTTTGTGCTCAACCAGAAATGGAACAGCAGAAGCTATCAAATCAAGCTCAGAGGCGTATGGCTGCATACTGGAAACCTCAGCTAAACGCGCTTCACAGATTTTTTGTAGAAAATCCCAAACTTTTCTAGATGGTTCCTTCAAATTTTCAGGCTTTTCATTAATTTCAGACCATCGAATAGTTTGCCACCAAGATTCAAAATAGACGCTGCGTCGTTGAGCAAATGCTCTTAAACAGTCGCTGACAACTCCGTGTAGAATTTTGCCCAAAGCCACCTTACCGCTAGGAATAGGTGCTATCTTCTCCACATAACGCAGATAAACATCACGGTTTGTGGGACAATACTTGGAGCATACTGCATACATGGGTAGCTTAACATCGTAGTAATAGGGCTTTAAGGGAGGTTGATGCCAACTCCAACCCCGCAACTCTTTGCTGACGCCAACCTCACGCGCAGTGGGCAAAAGCTGATAAAGCAAATACTTATGCTCAACATCCGACAGGAAATACAACCTTTACCC
>WUQU01000053.1 GCA_009889605.1 Candidatus Bathyarchaeota archaeon
TAATGTATCCTCCGTCGTTTGTTTGAAAAGTGATGAAGCAAAATTGCCTAAAGGTCCAGGGCTAACTGTTTTATTCCATTGCAAGTTACCGTTGGCGTCAGCCTTAACGAACCATATGTGCTGGTCGGTTGGAGGAGCAAACCAGTATGTTTTTGGTAATTGTTTAACCTCGCTTTAATTTGGTTCAAACTTCGGCAATGCTAGCGTTATCTGCCCTGAAGGGTTTCAAATGTTTATTTCCTACTTTTTAAACAAAATTTATATATAAGAGTCTTTAATTCTATTCCTATCTCGTTTCTAAAATCAGAATTTTGGGTGAGAAAACTATTTTTCTCCCTCTGCATTTAGCTCTGCCCTTTTTTACAACTGTTACTGTGGGCTCTTGGTTTAGCTGTCTAATATGAGCGTTTGGGTATAAACATGTAATCTCTTTCATCAGTTTCGTCGAATCCACTTTCCCATAGGTTTTAACGCCAACTATTGGAATGCCCTACCCGTCATAGTTCAAGGATATAACGTACCCAGAGCCTAGCTCAATTTCTGCAGGTTCTAAAACGAATTCTAAATTTTCTCGGCTTAACTCGATGGGACCTGCGGGTTTGCGTTTGTGTTTTCTTTCGGGCATCTCTACCAATGTTTAAAGAAAGCGGGATAGCCATTAAAGAGTTGTTAACTTTAAATAATTATTGGTGTTCTAGAGCAGCCTAGTGCACCAGCAGTTTTTCTTCATATTTTCTCAAGTATTCGGCAGCTTCTGCTACGTCCATGAAGAGTTCGTCAACCCGTTGTACGTCTTCCACTGTAACTTTGTCCTTATTGGATGATTTGGCGTTTTGCGCTGCTAAGCTTAGAAGTTGAACCGCGTATCTCATGGAGCTTTTTGCGCCTACTTCCGCTAGCTTTTCAATGGCTTCTTTCTCAAGCTTAATTTTCTCTTCGGCAGCTCGAATTCTTAAAATCTCTTTTATGCTTTCGGGATCATAGGGCTGCGTGGCGATTATCACTGAGCGGTCTATTAGGTCTACTGGGAACCCGAGGGGACTTCTTATGTCTGTTCCACGGATTCTCGCTACACCTCTGTTGGTTGCAAGGATTATTATTGGCACAAGCTCGCTTTCCATGGCCCTTCCAAGAAAACTAAACGCTTCTAAGTCTAGCAAGTGAGCGTCGTCTATGAAAAGTACACCTGGATGGATGAAAGCTTTTCCGCTGTCCACTAGCTCTTTAACTTGCTGATCCACAGCCATTCGCACTTCTGTGTCTATTTCCCTAGATTCAGGCCCTCCAAAGAATAGTGAGAATATTCCGCCTGAACGTTGTCTAGCGTTAAGCTCGTCTAAATCCGCTAGGGTAAGCGTGTAAACAAACTCTTTTTCCTTCAAGACTTTTCCATTGGGACGGGGAATCTTCCTTCGCGTATCGACATCGTATGTTTTTCCTTTTTGGCTTTCCGAGCAAAGTCCAAGGTTGGCCACTCTTCCAGTTTCAGCATCTATTTGTATAACGTGGCCTTCAGATATGCCTTCAGAGATTATCTGTTGAGCTATGGAGGCGCCGGCTTCTATTGTCTTTTCTTCATCGCTAGTTTTCAAGGTCAACCTTACGCTTTCTGGAACTTTCTGGTAGGGGTTATAGGGATGAGGAGCTGTTCTTATGTCAACAAGGGTAACTTCGCCTTCGTAGACTTTTCGCATCTCATGGATTTCTACGCCTATGCATTTCCTTATGGCTTCTATGAGAACTTCAGTTTTCTTGCGTTCGGTACTATAGATTTCGCTTCCACTCATCTGGATGAAGGGAACGTTTTCGCCTAACTCTTTTGAAACAGCCACGGCTATGGCGGTTTTTCCGGTGCCTGGAGGCCCTGCTAAAATTATGCATTTTCCGCTTAGTTTTCCTTCCTTAATCATTTTTACAACAAGGCCTGCAGCTTCTCTCGCCCTTTCCTGTCCAACCATTCCATCCTTTATTTTAACAGCCTTCAAGTTCTCGTCTAAGCCCAATCCCTTAATGTGTGTGTGAGCACCTATCCTTTCAAATTTTGATACAGGGGCCGCGGGCAACTCGCGAATAGCAGCCATTTTAAGGCTCACCCCCTGAATTTAAAATTTCACGTTTTAACAGCTTTTTAAAAACATAGATTACGGGGATAAAAATTTAGCGCTGTTTTCAACGGTTTTCTTTCGATCCAATAGGTAATTTAGAATTGTTATGCATGAAGCAGCTAAGTAAGGTGTTTTTCCAAGGGATATTTTCTCTCCAAAACGTAAAGCAAAAGCTTCAACCTTTTTGGGTAAGCCCACATGATCGCCTAAAACAAAAATAGGGTTTTCCCCAATTTCGCATTCAAAAACATCCTTCCCTCCCTCCTCTAAAACGTATATTTTGGCTTTTTCAGCTTCAGCCCTTATTAAAGTTTCAAAACTTGTTTTTGAAAGTCTTATTCCCGGGTGTTCTTTTCCAGAGAGAACTTTTTTCAAGATTTTCATCCATGTTTCCTGGTTGGTTCTCACGTTGTAGATGGTTTCCCCGTTTATTTCTAGGTGAACTGGCGGTTTCGGCGGCCCGTTTAATATTGCATGGAAAACCGTGTCCCTACGTATTCCATGAGAGAGAAATAGACTTGCGATGATGCATTCATAGACTATGTCCAGTCTTCCAGCATCGTGCAAACTCGTCCAGTTGGAATCCGTCCGACCCCTTCGAGAATATAGGATAAACTCGCGCAGAGTCGTGTCCCTCAACATGTAAATAGTAGGTAAGCATTATTATTTGCTTCCGTGAACACCACAAAAACTTAAATTTGTTGAATTGCATCACCGAATAATTATTAATTCAACTTTGTGCAGCAAAATGTAATAAACCTTAAATTACTTAATCAATTGAAATTATGATTCTAGCCGAATTGATTGAGGGAAAGACATGAATGGAAATTCTGGTTCTTGGTTCGGCTACATGGGACAAGTTCTGAGAATAGACCTCACCCATTACAGGTACTCTGTTGAGCCTTTGAATAAGGATTTGGCGGAGAA
>WUQU01000054.1 GCA_009889605.1 Candidatus Bathyarchaeota archaeon
AAAATGCTCTGGGACTTTTAGATCTCGCAGTCCCTGACTGCCTGCACCTTGAAAAAGACTACATCTATCTTGGTTCAGAAAGATATGCAAGAGTGTATGTACTGGCAGTGCACCCGTATGAAATCAATATTGGCTTTTTCAACTCATTCTTCAATCTTGGTCAAATAGCAATTTCAATCTATGTTGAACCTGCTGATACAGGCGAAGTAATAGTGGACCTTACAAAGAAAATTACAAAATTGAAATCCAATGAAATTGTGAGTATGCAACAAGGTAAAAAACCGGACTACCGCAGGATAACCCAGGCAGAAGACTACGAAATGCTAAGGGCAGCACTGCAGCGGGGTATCGAAAAAGCACTGTATGTCCAGGTTTTCTTCACAATCTTCGCAGAAAGTTTGGAAAAACTGAAAGAGAAATGCGAAGAATTTGAATCACGCTGTGCTGCCTACAATATCAAACCACGCTGTTTGAGTTTTGAACAGCTTGAAGGATTATTAACAGTGCTACCACTCGGGAATCAAAAGTACCTTGAGCATCAAAGAACATACACAACAGGTTCTGCTGCGTCCACCGTTCCGGTGGGTAATACGGATGTCTACTATGAAGGCGGTGTATTCCTGGGATATAGCCTGCTCACCGGTGCACCTGTTTTTTATAACCAGTTTGCACCGGAACTCACCGGTCCCCATATGGCGATTTTCGGAACAGTTGGCAGTGGTAAGTCCACGACAATGAAAACAATGCTTGCACGGGCTGCTGCGTTCGGATTCTCTGCCTGTGTCCTGGACCCAGAAGGTGAATACGAGAAGCTTATCAATATGCTTGGTGGAAAATATGTAAAGGTCAAAAGTGGGGAAAAGATTGGTCTAAACCCTTTTGAGTTGGAAGTAGAAGAAGATGAGGGTAAAAGATTTGTAGACATTGACTCGAAGATTTCAGAAATCAGATTTATACTCGGCATCATCTCTGAAAACTTCATTGGCAAAAAGCTGGATGGAATACAGCTGGCTATAATCGAAAGGGCTGTCAGAAAACTATATGCAGACAGGGGAATTGATAAAAGTCCGGAAAGCCTGTACACAAGTTTCGCTACTGACAGTCAGGGAAGGTTTTACATTGGCAAGGTAAAGAAGAGATTACCGACACTCAGTGAATTGAGAGAGGAACTTTTAAAAGAACAGGAAACCCAACAGCTTGCAAAAGCGATGGAAGTATTCACAGGTGATGGGACTCTTGCTTTGTTTGACTGTGAGTCCCAGATTGACCTGCAGGAAGGCGATAGAATAATAGGCTTTAACCTGAAAGAATTTGATAAGGACCCATTTCTGAAGTTCTTCGCAGCAGTGAATATACTCAACTGGATCTGGAACAAGTTCTCACACGCTAAGATGAGACAGCAAAAAAAGGTTGTCATCTTTGACGAAGCCTGGATGTTTACAAAGTACGAATCAACAAATGACTACCTTGAATCACTTTCTCGACGTGGAAGAAAATACAAAATATCACTTATGGTTGCTTCACAAACAATACTCGAATTTTTAAACACCACGGCAGGTCGAACAATGCTCAACATGTGCGCAACAAAGTTCCTGCTAAAACAGGAACCGGACTTAGCTCAAGAGACGGCAGAGTATTTCAAACTCTCGGACGCAGCTAAAAACTTCCTGATGACTGCTGAGAAAGGGCAGGGAATTCTGGTAAATTCAAAAGAAAAGGTTCTTCTGCAGGTGACTCCATTCGCATTTGAATGGGATTATGTCACAACAACAAACTTTTAAAAATTAAGGTCACT
>WUQU01000055.1 GCA_009889605.1 Candidatus Bathyarchaeota archaeon
CTCCTCTGCGACCTAATAGGTTTCACCGTTCTAGTGCTTGCAACCTGGTGGGTAAGAAAACCTGGTGCAGCCTCAGCCGTGGGAATTATAGCGACTGCAATAAACTTCATATTTAACCCGGGAGGAACCCATTTTTTGGGCTTTACCGCAGCCAGCATAGTCTTTGACGCGTTGGTATACGCAATCGGTTATGAGAGAAGCCTCAAAAGTCCCTCTGCCACAACAGCTTCAATGCTGCCAGTTTCAATTGCATCAGCAGCAGTGGCAGGCTTTATAATAGGCACTTTCTTCATGGCAGGACCTGCCCTAGAAAAGTGGGGTGGCGTTTTAGGCTGGGCTGGGCTTCACGCCGTCGGCGGCTTAATAGGCGGTATTGTAGGCATAATTGTGGTTGCAACCCTTGCCTCCATAGGGATACACCGTGCGGAGGTTAAAAATAAATGACACTGTCTATCAGCCAAGAGCTTCTGGAAAAAGCGGTAAAACTTCACGGCCATTTGGGCCCTTTCTTGTTCTCGGCTTAAAAATGAGCCTCAGAGCGGAGGAAATCCTAGACAAACCCCCATCAAAATGCATTGTTGAAACTGTGAACCGCAAGCCTTATCTCTGCGCTGTTGACGGCGTAAAAGCAGTTTTTGGAGAAACCGTAATAGAACTGCGTGAAGACGACGGTTTGACAGCAAAATTCAAGGGAGCAAACGGCAGAGAAGCAACAATAAGAGTTAAGAAAAGCCTTATAGAAAAGTATGCCAAGGTTCCTTGGGAAAAATGTGAAGAATACGCTAAAGAGGTCATGGTCAGCAGTGACAGCCAACTCTTCGAATGAAACTCAAAGCGATTTTCTGAGGGAAATAAAGAAGCTTGAAGCGAGACTTAACGACTTTTTGAAAGAGGAAGAAGCCTTCATCGAAAAACTGAGAAAGTTTATAGAAAAATTAAAGGACGCCCACGACAAAATTGGAAAACTGAAAAACAACCCACAAGAGTTGGCAGCGCTGAAGCTTGAAATAACACAGGCTTTTAAGGATGTATTGGAAAGCGAAGGTGAAGCCCAACATGAGAGAAGCCACTTGCTAGAATCTTATGGAGCTTTAATTTTGGCTCTAGAAGAAGAATTTAAGCGAAAAACATTCCAACTCTAATTTTCATCTCAAAACTCTACAATAAACCCGTGCTTTTTCATTATTAAATGAAAGCAAGCATAGAGAGTTGCCTTCTAAAGGGCATTTTGCAAAAAGAGGGGGAAGAGTGTAAAGGGTTTAGTCTATGCCCCATTTTTTGGTTATCTTCACTATTAAGAAAATGACAAAGGCTACTATTATGAAGGTTATTACGGCTACGAGGAAGTTTCCTATGCCGAACAGTTGTCCTGTCCAAGTTGGATCTATTGGGTTTCCTTGAGCATCTAAAGCTGTTGGGGGAACGGCGATTTTAAAAGTTGACAAGTTTCCTAGGCCCGGTATCGCCAAACCAATAAGGGGCATAAGTAAGTCTTTGACCAATGATTGGATGACTTGGCCGACATAAACACCCATAATGAAGGCTACAGCAAGCCCTAACACCTTATACTTGGATATGAAGTCTATGAACTCGTTCCACAAGCCCTTTGGCGGTGGCGGTGGTGGAGGCGGTGGCTTAGGCTCCAACAAAGCCTTAATCTCTTTCAAAACCTGAAGCATTTCATCATCTTTAGGCATAAATTCACCATACCTTATTTGGTGGGGGGTTAAGCAAGGAGTCCCCAGATTCCAATTATTATTGCGATTATGCCGATTATGGTTTGAAATCCGCCGAGCCATTTGACAACTTTGGCTAAGTCTTTGCCTATTGCGGGTATGCTTGGCAGAAGGCCTAAGATTAGTATTAATCCGGCTATGATTGCTACTATTCCTTGTAGCCCAAAATACATGACGCCTAAGATTATAGCTATTATTCCAATGATTGTTTGGAACCGACCTAACCATTTGGCAACTTTTTCCAAGCTTTTGCCTAAAACAGGTATGCTTGGCAGAATGCCCATCGCGAGAATGAGACCGGCCACAATATTTGTTATCTCTATTATCAAGTATATTTCCCCGTTGTATTATAACGTGGTGTAGCATTTATAAGATTTGGGTTAGAAATAGAAATCTAACCATTCTTATGAATCTATGTTTAAATCGGTGTTGGACTAAAAACAAGATTGCGCTTGAAGAGAAAACACCGTCAAAGAGCAAGAAATTTTTAGAATTTTCGTTTTAATTTGTAAAGGCTTTTTGAATTTTATTTCAATTTTTGAAGGGGCGAATGGGTTTCTCCGATAAGCCAGGATCCGTCGCATGTTGCCGTGTTCAAACCTTTTAGGCCTTCGCGGCAAGTGGCAAATTTTAACCCGTGTTTTTTGGCTTGCTTTGCCAAGTTTTCTGTGAGCTTCAGCCTCAAATTTTTTGGCAGATAAATGTACCGTCCAATTTTTTCGCCTTTCTCAAAATATAGAGGGTTAAGCTTTTCAGCTATTTCTGGCAGGGCAAGGTTTAGCCTCTGCCAATTATCCATCTTAACCTTATACGTTGAACATGTGATATGTTTAACGCCTAAAACGGCAAGTTTCTCCACGAGGCTTTCAGGATTTTCGTTCACATATGGTATTATGGGGTCTATGCGTACAGATGTGGGTATGCCCGCTTTAATCAGCCTCTCCACAGCCTTAAGCCTTTCAGAAGAAGGCGGCGCATTAGGCTCCAAAACCTTTGCCAACTCATCTCGGTCCGTCGTAATTGTCAAGGCTACCATTGAGGGAACTTTCTTTAAAAGGTCAATGTCTCTAACCACCAAATTGGACTTTGTAATTATCTGAATCTTGCAGTTGGAACGTGAAAGGATTTCAAGGCACTGTCTTGTTAGGCTTTTCTCCCCTTCTATGGTTGGATAGGGATCCGAAGAGTTGGATATGGAAATTATTTCACCGTTTAGCTTTGCCGCTTCCTTCTTCAGCCTTGAAACCAAGTCTTTTTTGGGGCGGCAACTAAAAAATTTCGGTATATAACTTGAAGCATAACAGTAAACACACGCGTGATCGCATCCAGTGTAAGGGTTAAACGTCAACTTAGGCGGACATGTGCAAAGCCCAGAACGCCACGGATCAAACCTCTCCAGCAGCCCCACATAAACCCCTACAAAATATTTAGCCTACACTAATTAACAAGGCATTCGCTTCACAAACTACACAAACTCCTAAAATTTAACAATAAAAAGCCTATTGTCGTCGGAAAACCAAGCAGCGTAAAACCGACATTTAAACCGTTACTAGGGCTTTAACCATGTGGTCTCCCTTGCGCTCTTTCTCCTCCAGTCGGCTTTTAGCCATATTTACATAGGAGGTGATCCGGCCGCAGGTTCCCCTACGGCCACCTTGTTACGACTTTTCCCCCCTCACGAAACCTGGATTCGACGCAGCCAACAAAGACCACGCCTCATCCAGGCATCGCTTGGGTGGAACGACGGGCGGTGTGTGCAAGGAGCAGGGACGTATTCACCGCGCGATAGTGACGCGCGATTACTAGGGATTCCATGTTCACGAGGGCGGGTTTCAGCCCTCGATCCCAACTACGGCAGGCTTTAAGGATTGCCTTCCCCTTTCGGGGTCGGAACCCATTGTACCTGCCATTGCAGCTCGCGTGTGGCCCGGGGGATTCGGGGCATACTGACCTGCCGTGGCCCGCTCCTTCCTCCGCCTTATCGGCGGCAGTCTCCCCAGTGTGCCCAGCACAAGGCTGGTCGCAACAGGGGATGCGGGTCTCGATCGTTGCCTGACTTAACAGGACACCTCACGGCACGAACTGGCGACGGCCATGCACCTCCTCTCAGCTTGTCTGGCAAGACCTTCAAGCTGGCCTTCATTCTGCTGTCGCCCCCGGTAAGGTTTCCGGCGTTGACTCCAATTAAACCGCAAGCTTCACCCCTTGTGGTGCTCCCCCGCCAATTCCTTTAAGTTTCAGCCTTGCGGCCGTACTCCCCAGGCGGCAGGCTTAACGGCTTCCCTGCGGCACCAACGCGGCCCGTAGCCGCGTTGACACCTAGCCTGCATCGTTTACGGCTGGGACTACCCGGGTATCTAATCCGGTTCGCTCCCCCAGCTTTCATCCCTCACCGTCGGGCGCGTTCTAGCCGGCAGCCTTCGCCACTGGTGGTCCTCCCGGGATTATAAGATTTCACCCCTACCCCGGGAATACCGCCGGCCTCTCCCGCCCCCTAGCTGGACAGTATCCCCCGCAGTCCAACGATTGAATCGTTGGATTTAACAGGGGACTTGTCCAGCCGGCTACGGATGCTTTAGGCCCAATAAGCGTCCCCACCACTCGGAGAGCGGGTATTACCGCGGCGGCTGACACCCGACTTGCCCTCTCCTTATTCCCCAAGCTGTCTACACTTGGGAAAAGCCGTCCTCAGCGGACGGCACTCGGGATGGCCCCGTCGCGCTTTCGCGCATTGCGGAGTTTTCGCGACTGCTGCGCCCCGTAGGGCCTGGGCCCTTGTCTCAGTGCCCATCTCCGGGCTCCCGCTCCCACGGCCCGTACCGGTTATAGGCTTGGTGAGCCGTTACCTCACCAACAACCTGATCGGCCGCGGCCCCATCCTTGGGCGGCGCCTAAAAGCATGGTTTAGACGCCTTTTGGGCGAAGACCCATTCCAGGAGTCTTCACCTATCAGGGATTAGCTCCAGTTTCCCGGAGTTGTCCCTGTCCCAAGGGTAGGTTAGCCACGTGTTACTGAGCGGTGCGCCGCGCCTCCACCGTGGCTTGGAGGCGCACGACTAGCATGTCTTAGTCCCATCCCGATAGCAGTGGGGTCCGGCAGGATCAACCGGAGTTGATGCGCTGCCGTTTGCGCTTATTGGTGTACGGCTGCAAAGCCGACTGGATTTGGAGGGAAGAGATCCACATAGTTAAAGCCCATTTCAGACCTAACATGGTAAGCGTCAGGTCCACATGTTTGTGCCCGCAACTGGAGGCCAACCGTCTTCATCCCTTATGGGCGTTAAACGCCTTTGCGGTTGGGGTTGGGCCGCCGCCGTAAATTGCGGGCAGCCTTCTTTCACCGAGATAAATTGGAAGGCGTCTCAGCGGATATAAATGTTTCTTTACTCCCTAATATACATTATTATTTCTGGAATTGCTAATCCTTAATGGTTGGTGGTTATTAGGCTTTGTTAATTATTGTGTGGTTGTGAAGCTGAGTTGGGCTAAATGCCTAAAAACATACATATTGAGCGTGTTTTAAATAGGGGTGTTCAAGAGAAGGCATGGAATGAGAGTTCAAAAGTTGTTGTTAGCTTTTTCAGAGGCGCCTTGACAATTTACGGCCTTGTTATTTTTGTGTATGGCATATTGGCTATTCATGTGACTAGGACATGGTCTGGAGACTGGCCGGTGGATAGAAACATACCTTGGTTAACCCTTGATGTTTTTATTATGGTAAGCTTTGCCTTTTCCTTTTTGGCTTTATGGCTTGGAGAAGGCAGAATCACGCCTTTAGCCTATTTTATGGGTTTTTGCCAGCTGCCCCTATCACCTATCAAATAATTTATTAGGCTTTTTGTTCTTGCGAACACGTTAATCATCCTCAACAAATAGTATAGAGGAGTGTAAAAAAGAAGATTTTTGTGGTTATATTTCCCATAAGAGAATTTTAGAGCTATGGCATGATAGATTATTCCAACAGCGAACGCGAGAAGGGCGTAAAGTAACAGGTTTAGCAGGAAGAATATTTTGTCTGGTGCAAACCATAAGAATATGGGAAGGCTGAATAAGGCGGCAAACTCAAGAAGGCTGCACCCATAGCCCAATATTAGGGCGTCCCACAAAACCAAGCTTAAAAACCGACGTTTAAAAAGCAAGTCCTTGTGAATGGATAACATGTTGTGGATGCCGCCTATAAACCACCTTAACCTTTGAGCCCAAAAAGCCTTAAATGTTGTTGGCGCCACAGTTGAGCTTCTGGCGTTTTCTGTATACCCTATAAGCAACTTTTTCTTCTGCATTTCCAAGGTGATTTCGAGATCTTCCGCAACAGGCTTAATGTCTTTATTGTTTAATATTTCTCTAAGCACATCCGCCCTATACAAGCCCATGGGTCCTGGAACTACTAGGACAGCGTTTCCCAAGGCTTGGGCGCTGCGGTATATTCCAAGCCCTTGGCTGTACTCAAGCTGTTGGAGTATTATGTAGAGTTTTCGTTCATTTTCGCCGTCTGTGGGGTGGATGTAGCCGCTTACGGCGTATTCGCCGCCTTTTTCCGCCGCCTTGACAAGTTCTTGTAGGGCGTTGGGTTCCCACCAAGTGTCTGCGTCTACGGTGGCTATTAATTCGCCCATGGCGCGGTTAGCGTCTGTCCGTATGGCTTCAGCTTTGCCGAGATTTGCGCAGTGCCTTATAACTCTGCCTCTTATGTTAGGCCATTGCCTCCGGCATTTTTTCATTGTCATCCACGCAACTTCGTAGGTGTAGTCGGTGCTGCCGTAGTCAACCACTATGACTTCGCAGAAGCCAAGATAATTTGACGCGTTGGTGAATAGGCTTGTTATGCATTTTACAATGTGTTTTTCCTCGTTGTAGGCGGGAACAACAAAACTAACCCATGGGCATCGAACATTTTCTCCTATTTCCTCTTTTCGTTTCCATATCCATGCTGCAACCACCATGATGCCGCCAACGCCTATGGCCAGAAAAGTGTAAAGCGTGAAGAAAGCGTAAAGGGTGCCGTGCCAAAGCCAGTGGGCGGGCTGAAGATTTGGTCTATACCCGAAAACATAAACAGATAAAGCATAGGTTAAGGCTGGAAAATAAAGCCAACATAGAAAAGCCAGGAGAATTGGCAAAATAATAGCAAATAAATTAGTTTTGAAGTTTTCTTTTCAGCTGCCTTTTCCGGCATAGAACCCGCCTTACCTTTTCTTTTTAGGATGAGCCTTCCCCTTTTTCCTCAACATCTTTCTGGCTTGTTAATAAATAAAACGGTATTCCCGTAAGGAAATATTTCAACAAATAAATCGTGAAAGGAGCCGTAAACCCTAATAGCGGATGTTTAGCATAAGTCAACAATGCATAAATATGTAGCTTAAAATAGCTTCCGAATCCGAGGAAAACTCGATGGAAGATTTGTCCCGTTATTATGCGCTTCTTAAGGACCCCACGCGGAGAAAAATAATTGAGATTTTGGGTGTGCAGGAAAAGATAGGTTTTAAGGAGCTTCGGGAAGCTTTAGGCCTAGGCGTAGGAACAGTCTATTACCATTTAGACATGCTTTCCGATTTTCTTGAGCAAGATAAGCAGCGCAAGTATAGGCTAAACGATAGAGGACAAGTTCTTTACCGAGTCCTAAAGGAGGGAAGTCTCCCAGCGAGCCTCGGGATAAGCGAAACCTTCAGCCACCGCCTTGGAAAATGGCTTTTCCTTTCACCACTCTTCGCGTTAACCTCTAAGCCTCTGAGATTTCTGCCTGTTTCTGCGGCGATTCTGATTCTCGGCGCTTTTGGCGCATCCCTTGCGAAACTTGAGCCAGCCCTCTTCTTCTATTTTCCATACCCCCCTTATACTTCCACTAGCATAATGCTGTTATTCATTTTTAATTGGACAGGCTTATTCTTATTCTTAGAGACGCTTGCCTACGCCTTTTTTAAGCGTGTGGGAAATGATTTACAGCTTTTCACGTGCTTAGGGTTAGCGGCAACCCCATTGGCTGTTTTCCCCTACATCTACATGGCAGTTCCAAAAATTCTAGGGAGTTTAAGCCCGTCCTATTCGGAATTGGAAATGATAAGGCAAGGAGTGTTGGTTATACTGCAAATCTGGAGTCTGCTGTTGGTTTCAGCAGCCTTCTGCCACGGAAAGGGCTTAAGACTTGACAAAGGCATACTTGCAAGCTTAACAGCCATCTACCTAAACATGGCAGTGTTGTTTCTATTAGGACGATTCACCTAGAGCCCATATTGAGTAAAAGCTAAACTATCGCCGAAACTGTTTACTACAAGTTTTCTCCCGTTTTCACATAAAACTGTTTTATTCAATTTGATTTTCCAAATTTTTGCAAGCATTGCCAAGAGTGCATATTGCTTTAGTTTTCTTTGCCAAAAAAGCCGCAAGTAATGTTAAAAGCAAAGTTGAAAGCAAATCTGCAGTTGGTGGAAATTCTGGAACTTGTATGTCGTCTGAAATTATTTGGAAGTATGCTACGGCTCCCCATCCTTGGGTGTCTTTTAAAACGTAGGTTCCTGGCTCGCAAAAAGTTTTGTTAAAATCATTGAATTGATTCCATGTAAAAGTGTCATTTTCTCAGGGATCCAAGTTCCATGCGAGGAAAGCAAAAGCCTTTGGATAAACAGCTTTTCCTTCGGGGTATGTGAAGATTTGCCATGCAGGATACCCGCCAATATGGACGGTTTCGCATCCAACATTTATAAGGATTACTGTGACGTTCTCCCTTAATGTGTAAATTGACTTATCCGTTGTTAACCACATCTTTCTGGAAACATTGAACGTAAACAGTCTTTACTTTAAGACCCCCACTTCTAAAGGTAAGATTATACTCTCCGGGACGTAGAACTCCGAGATTGTAAGCGTAATTTTTAAAAGTGATCACAGCAAGGGAAACGCCTGTCCACATCCAGATTCGGCTATCAACGGATATGCTGTTTCCTTCGTATGTCGGAGTGCCCCCAATCTGAAACGGCGAACCCTGAAGAAGAAAACATAATTGAAACGTTTACATACGAAAGCCCATCTTTTTCCCAGTAACAAAGCTCAACATGTCCCCTTGTGGGACGTAGGGAATCCATTTTCATAATGCCCCATAACAACTGTGCAGAAAAAGTTAAGAACTAACCTGCTGTGCATATAAACGCCGCCAGCATTATCCCAAACAAAGACTTCTTCAATTTGATGGCTTCTCCCAAATTATATTTGGCGTAAGTTTCATTTTAAATTTCCGAAATAACTTTTTGTTAACGTTTCGTGTGCCTTCAA
>WUQU01000056.1 GCA_009889605.1 Candidatus Bathyarchaeota archaeon
TAAAGAGTCATTGAATCGTTTCTTTCTTTCGGTAGGAGGAAACCGTCAACATAGGGCTTTCAGTCTTCTCTTCTTCTAAAGAGTCATTGAATCCGATCCCTTTCCTCCCCGTTTTCAGGCAATAATCTGCGGAATAAGCCTCTCATAAACGTTGCATTCGATTATCAGCCAAATGCATAATCACTTATAAGGATAATCGAAAATTTTGAATGTCGATGTTCCCCGCCTAGGTCGTTAGCCGAGGAACATAAATGGGGACAGCGCCATCCATAAACCTCGGCTAACCCATCGCCCAGACAAACATGGAAGCCTTGCTACATCACCCCCAAAATTGCAAATCAAACTTCAGAAAAAACTCAACGGGCAGCCTCAACAACCACCTGTCCACATCCATGCGGTTTATACGTTCCAACAGCATGATACTCTAAAGCAGCGAATGCCAAAGCTAATTCACGGCTATTTTCATCGCATCTAAACTGAAACACCGAACCTGCAGAAACTGCGGGTTCCATGCGGCGTCGCCTCCCAGTCTTCAAAGACCAGCCGCTAAACATTTCTACACCAACACGTTTGCCCTCAAGCCTAACCTCCGGCAATTTCGGCTTTCCCTCATGGAAAACCCATGTGTAGGCTCTGCGGGCAGCCTCCAACAGGCTAGTTGGCTCCAGCGTTTCCCCTTCCAGAACCATGGGCGAAACAAGTCTAACTGAAAACCTGCGGGTATCAATTTCTTCGGCGCGCCTCCTGACAACGTCGTCGTCGAGCTCTTCAACACGTAGGTCTTCAACTTCAACCTTGCCCAAACCCCTTGACTTGCTGCCGCCGATGCCCTCATCCGGTAAAGCTTTGACCAAAGCCGCCTTAACCACGTCCACTGCGCGTCCAAAATCGCCATCCACAATCAAGTCACATGCAAACTTTGCACCTTTCGGAATAATCTCCAAAGTATGCAGGGTGCCGGCTCCAGCAACCTGGGCTGCAGAAACCCTGCCCTTATCAACAGCTGTCAAAGTGATCCTTGAAATGGTTACGGGCTGGCGCTCAAGCAAACCGCAGCCTTCACATTTAAAACCGTCAAAGGGCTTAACACTGCCAGGGCAAGCATCGCACTCGAATGGGGAGACCAAGACGTCAAACTCCTTGCGGCATTGAGGGTTTTGACAGCGAGCCAAAGTCTTAGGCGCTGGGAGAAAAGGCTTATCACACTTCAAATGCATGGGATAGGCAAACCTAAAGTATATGTTGGACTTTTTCCCAAACTCTTCGCCGAACAACTGCGCATACAAACATTCTGTGAAATGTTCACAGCTTTCGTGGTTAGCCAGCGGCTCATCCAACTTGCAAACACTTTTCATCATTGCCGTTCCAATGGCACCCCGCAGGACGGCTCCGGGAATAAATGGACGACAATGCTTTATTACGCCTGTTCTGGCGCCAGAGCCCATATGCAAAGCTGTAACGGCCCTAAGGACGCCTCTTAATCGGTAACAGAAAACAGCCATTAAAAGCCGCCCTTCTCCTTTAACCACTCTTTAAGACTTTCGCCTGTGAAAACTTTTTCCTCCCCCTCACCGAGGTAATATTTTGCAGTGCGTTCCCTAACGTTCTCGATGTTGAACTTCACCTTGCCAAATCCTCGGGTTGAAGAACCGCCTAAAGCGGAATCCTCAACAGATTTTAAGGCAGCCAAAAGCAACTTCAACTCGTCGTCAGCCAAATTCTCAGCGACAATCTCCAAGCTGAACTTCGTTCCAGCTGGAACCGCCTGAATAGTGTATAAGGCATGTTTACTTACGGTTCCCTTCTCCCTGTCAATGGCGATGCCTGTCCGCTCAAGCAAAGTTCCAATTTTTTCCGCGGGGTATGCGTCCCTAAACTTTACTTTACTTGCAATAGAAATGTTGCCTGCAGTTCCGAAGATTCTGCAGCATATGCAGAAATCTTCGATGTTATCCTTCAGCGAACCGCACATGTTTCTAACGTCTGGCGGCTTGCAAACCGTCAACCCTTCCTCTCGTGCAATCCGCTCAGCCTCAGCCCTCACGCGTCCCTTCAGAGAAGAACCTGGAATGTAAGGTTGTCCGTTGGGGTCGGTGAGCACGGGCATATCCACCTCGCCGATTTCAACCTCTGGTTTTCCAGAACCTATGTGGAGTGGTGTGACAGCCTCTATTTTTCCTGAAAAGATTATTCTTCTCTCAAGCTTTTCAAACACCCTTTCTCACCTCCTTTCAATTTATTCAATCCAAGTTTTCAAACGCACATTTCTAAACTCAGGAACCTTCTCGTTTAAAGCCCTTTCAATTTCCATGGCTAAGGCCTTAGGATTTCCATGGAACCTCTCAGTCTTAACTCTGATTTCCGCTGTGTTGCCGAAAAGTTTAATCTGCAACCATTCAAATGTAGCTCCATACCTATTTACGATATCACGCACAATCCCCTCTGAAGCAGCTCTCAGCTTAACAATGGGTTCAGCTTCAACATAGTCATATAACATAATGGCATACATCAATACTTTTTCGAAAACCATCCTTTGCTCCTCATACTTCTTAGAAAGCTCCAAAACCTTCATGAAAGCGGAGAGTCCACGCACACCTCTACCTATTTGTCTCTGAATGTATGCTTGAACATATGCCGTTGGTTTAGTCTTCACCAACCGGTAGATTGTTTGCAACTGCTTTGAGCCCATTTCGCTTTCAACGGCGATTCTGGCAAGCTGCTCCCCTTCTACCTTCAAATCTTTTTCTTCCGTCATACCTAAATCCCCTTGAGAAAGTTATACATGAGAAAGGCTTCGTAAAGAAGCCCTGTTTTCAAAAAACCGAGGAGTTTTTCGCCGTCCTCCCAACGGATAACCCTTCTCCCCATAAGATATTTGATGAAAACCTCCGACTTTTCAGGCTCCTTTGAGGCAAGCTCGGCAACCCTCCTAACCTGGGAGGAAGCCGCACTGCTCTTGCCCATAAACTTCACAATGTTCAAAAGCTCGTTTGCCTCATCCCAAGTTCTTGGCCTAACATGCGCATCCATTTCGCTCACGGTTACGCCTGAACCCCCAATAATTGCGTAGGCAACCCTATTCTTTCCACTTTCCTTCGCTCTTTTGAGAAGGTAGTTTGCAGTTTCCAAACCAACATAGACGGGTAGGTCGTAACGGAAAATCGCAACCCCCACGGACATGGAGCACTCCCCAGCCATCTCACCACTGAAAGTTTCTGCAATGTGTTTCGAGGCTTCCAAAGCTTTTTCGCCGGGAACGAAAGCCAAAACATCATCCCCGCCGGCAAAAACGCATTTCCCGCCATACTTTCCGATAACATCCTCTAATTTACTTTCACATGTGCCGCCGATTAAGTCGCTTAAAGTTGAAAGGCGTGAAGGGGTATTCGCCTTATTAAACTTGGCGTACGCGTCTCCCCTTAGAGCTTTACCCATATCGTCTCCGTCAGCCTTTATTAATGCAACAAAATTGGTCTCCTTCCTCAGAGAATCTAATTCAACTCGTCTTCCTTCCAGTCGAAGTTGCCAGCAGACTTCACATAGCCTTTCAGGACGTGGGGCTGCATCGACCGGCAAAATTTTCTTGTCCTCATAAACAAATGGACGGGAACCGCACACATCACAGGTATCAACCCCTTCTTCTACAGGATTCGGGACGGGAACCTCACGTTCTCCCTTTCTGAAGCCCATCTCACGCTGAGCCTTCTCCCAAACCCGTCCGAAATCCTCCATAATTTCCTCGCCGCCAACAGTAACGTGGTTAACGGTAATTGTAACCAGCTTCTCCGTGCTACGCTCAAAAGCTTCTTTTGCTTTTGCAAGAGCCTCTCCGGCTCTTCCCTCTGGGGATAACGCCACAAAACCTCCCCCGGCAGCGTAGATTACGCATTCTGGACCAAGCACATCAGACAGCACGTCGGCGGCGGCCTTTGTCGCTTTCTTGATTCTCTCGCTTCTCGCGTTAAGGTCTGGCAACCGCCTTGACACATTAACATAACTTGAGATTCTGTCGGCGTCACCACTCAAAATAGCGAACCCATATTTTTGGGGATTATCACCTCTATAACCCCCATCCATCAAAATGCAAGCGGCGAAGGCAGCAGTTAACTTCGAATGGTTCCATAAAGAAACATCGTTTATCGGTTTCCTCGTATCTGCAGGTATCTCGCGCAGCTCGGAAGCCTCTAACAATTCAAAAATTTTAAGATAAGCTTCCTTAGGGTGTTCAGCGAAAGAAACACCAATTTGCTTTATTTTCTGCCGCAAAATGTTCGATACGTAGGCCAATCTGGCCTCATCAAAACTGCTTCTTACAACACTCCCGTTGGAAAGAACATGAGTGAGGCATATAGGTGGTTTAGGATAAGGTGCACCACGTTGGGGCTCCTCCCTTCTATCAGCGCCTGACGAAAAATTATCAGCTAAACAAATTATCTTCTCAAGTTCGTTTTGAGGATGATATTCGCTTGAATACGACATGCCCGTGTGATGCCGCATAGAAATTAGCGCATATTTCTCACCTAAACATTCTTTGACGATTTTATAGGTCCAGTGAATATGCTCCGACCAAGGTTTCCTGTTCGCCCAACATTCCGGTTTCCCAATGTCATGCAGAAGGGCGCAGATTCTCACAACGTCAAGTTCACTCAAAGCCATCCAACCCTTTATTTAGAATTTTACAACGTTCAGAATAAAAAATTAACTCATCCCCCGTCTCCTCGCTAAAAGCGAACGTACATTGCCGGCAATTCTCAAACATCCAAAACTATCCACAATATTGTAAAACATGGGCGGGAGGTTACTAATTCGAACGAAATCATTATAAATAAGGCGGTAATTTCCACCTGACACGTGACGGATAGCCCTAACTACGCCGAGGCAACGCTCAACAGTCTTTTGGCCATACCTCGGAAAACCTACATCAAGCCATTTTAGCAGACGATAAACGTCAACATGACAAAAATTTTCAAAAACATCCTCAAAATTTAAATCATATAAGCCCCCACGTTGCACGACATACTTAACGTCAAATCTTAAACCATTGTATGTTAGGAGACATGCACCACCTAAATTTGACAACAACCTATAAAGCAACAATAGAAGTTCCCGCTCAAAATTTGGCTTTACAATTGCGGAAAGCGCAACAGCTCCACCTTCGGTTAGGGGCGACACAAGGGAAAAGTTCACGATCGGATCCTCCGTCTGTGATGGAAAAACCCTTTTGGCTAAAGGTTTCAATGTCGAAGGCGAAAAACCTCTATCTAATTCTCGTCCAACGGTTCCCTCAAAAGAATTAGAGGTGCTCATCGGGAGTCTGTCAATGCCAAGCGCAGGAAATAAACTCTTGTTATTCAAGAATGCCACCGAAACAATGATATGCAAAACGGTATTACAATCTTACTCGAGCATAACTCTATTAAAATAGAGTAAAACACTACTAGCTTAAATAAATGGTGACGCGCGCATGAAAATGGAATGTGGAAAAATGCCAAACTATCCGCTTGCTTTTTTTCGTTGAAAACAGCAGAAAAGTAGCTGAAGCAATTGCAAAAAACGGGGGAGTTGCAATTTTCTCTCAGATACAAGCAACATCTGGCGTAAAGGGCTCAGTTTTAAACCACCATCTAAACAGGCTACAACGCTTAAAGATTGTGGAGAAAGAAGTCAAGGGCACATATCGCCTAACATACAAGACACCATTATGCTTTATATTCCCCACAAAGACAAGGACCCCAATCGCATACTTTGGACTCATGGGGAAAAGAGAAAATAGAAAACAGCCGGAACCTGAAATTGCAATAGAACTTCTCAAAAAGGAAAAACTAAAACCAGACCTCATATACGTTGCAACCTCCCCGGAAGCATTAAACGAATGGAAAGACCTTAAACTCCCATACCAATGGATACTCTGCTACGAAGAAGAAATAATAGACATAGAGTCAGTAAAACAAAAAATACAGCCACAACTCATCAGCCTCCTAAAAGAATACATAGTCATAATGGACTGCACATCAGCAACAAAACCAGCAACAATAGCATACTACGAACTCGCCCAAACATATTACGCCCCACTGATCTACATATATGAAGAAACAAAAAAGATGAAATGGCTTATTTCAAGAGACACGATAATCAAACGACTTAATATCCAATAGCATAACCTTACAAAATAACTGAAATTCTGTTAGTTGCAGCTAATGGAAAAATGACAAATAGTGTAAGTTTCGTTTTCTTAGTGTTTTTTGATTAGGATTTTTCGTGAGGGCAGTACGCTTACGAACTGCCATCCTTCCGCCAAATATTTTTCAAGCTCTTTCTCGTGGATTATTCTTTGTGGGTTGTGTTTTCCCTCTCTAAGCTTTTTCAGTTCTTTCTCGTAAAGCTCCAGTTCCTCATCCTTGCTTAGCTCCTTTCCAATTTGTCTTTCTTTGGCGACCTTAACGTCTAGTAGGTCTATTCCTAGGAGGCTTTTAGCCATGCTTTTAAGGGCTTCTATTTTTTTGGCCTCTTTTATTATGGTTGATTGTTCTAGGGGCTGGGTTGCCGTGCTTAGGAATGGTTCGCATTCGCGGTAGCTTTTACGCATGTCTTCAATCATGTTTGGTGGTAGTACGCCTTTATTTGTGCTGTAGCGGGCTTCTATGTCGCCTTTATGCCCCATAATAAAGTGTAGGTATGGGTGGCTGATTTTGCCCTTGGATTCGGCTATTATCATGTTTGTGTTGCAGTAAGCCCTAAGCACGTAAGGCCTCCAATTGAAGCCAGCCCTTAAAATGGCTTCGCGGATATCCCTAGTCACAAGCCTAGTCCTCAAAAACCTGTTCTTTTTAACCCCCCTAGGGTCAAAGCCCAAAAGCGGAGAATCTTTGCTTAACTCCCCGCCTTGCTTAACCCTCCCCTCCAAATACTCTTGAATGCAGGTTATTGTTTGCTGTGGAACAAACGTGAAGTATTGCTGCCTAACCTTGCTTAACCTTCTTCTGACTATTAGCATTGTTGGGACTTTGGCGAATGTTATGCCTTCTTCATTTAATTCGGCTTCTACGAAATCTTCAAGCCTTATGCCATCCGTGCCAGGATAGTTGCCTAGGCTTTGTGGTCTTAAGGCCGCTGAACGCCATAAGGGCTATTGAAACACTCTCAGAAATCTTCAA
>WUQU01000057.1 GCA_009889605.1 Candidatus Bathyarchaeota archaeon
ATTCCAACAGCACCTCTAACGATGCTGTTTTGGGTGCAGCCTATGAGCGCATGCCCCGCACCATTAATTACAATATTATCGCGTTGAACTACAAGAGTATGGTTAACTATATCTTCTGTAAAAGTGTAAGTGTTGCCCGTTTGTTGCAGAGCCTCTATAGGAGGATCAACTGCCCCATTATTTCTAATTTTCTAATATAAATTGACGGTAAAGATATCGGCGTGTAAACCATAAATTGAGGGGTTGTTTGAAATGCGCTTTCAGGATAAGGTGGAAAATAGTAACTAACTGCCGCTAACGCGAAAGCTAAACATACCGCGAGAATGGCGGCGACCGCCAATTTCGCTTTTTGCCCATTCAAGCCTTCACACGCCTTTACGATAAAATGTAACTGAAGATATTTAATGCTATATTTACGAACAGCCGTTCTACCGTTTAGAACAAGGGAATTCTTAAATCACTAAAACTTTTGACAATGATAATGGTAATGTAGGCTTGACCAAAGAAGAATCCTCAGATATTTTGAGGGGAACAACCCTAAGTTTACCTTTTTCTTTTAAAGAGACGAGAACCCGTTGGAGTGAGAGAAGTTCAGCGGGCTTTAAAGCTGAGCAGTCCTTCCATAGCCATGTATCACCTTTCAAAGTTGGAAGATGCAGGACTTGTGAAAAGTGAATATGGGAGCTATGTTGTTGAAAAGGTTGTTTTAGAAAATAGTGTGAGGATAAGCCGCTTTTTGGTTCCAAGACATCTCTTTTACTTAACATTCGCTTTTATGGCATTAACGATACAGCTAACTCTTTTTAAACCTGTTACACTCACTCGAGAATACTTTTTCGCCGTCATTACAACATCAGTACTTCTTTTATTCTTATGTTATGAAACCCTAAGGACATGGCTTAAAGGCAGTCCTTAACTCTTTTCTCATTAAACTCGAAAGAAATGTTATAGTTGTCAGAACAAATGTTCTAAAACGTAGAGCTAAATTCGCTTTTCCTTAAGGTTATATACGTGAGGTTAAAACATGACCAAAGGCATGAGAAAGACAGGTTTGCTGTTGCTCCTATGCTTTCTGGCTGTTTCAGCGCAACAGTGGATTCAAGCTAAAGCCACCAGCTCAGATGTCACCGATGGTGCAGAATTGGGACAAAGAATTCTGTTGACGAATGATAAATTAAAGCCAGATGGCCAAACCTGCCCACAGCAGAAGAAATTTACGGCAAAGAAGTTTGCGTGGTCATGGACCTTCGCTACTGTGGAAAACAAGCACCATCAATTTATGGATACTATATCTGTAATGGTTGTAGAGTTTGGGCATGGGACCTCATGAACGTGCCGGATTTCTTGCATGGAGGAATAATACGCGATGTTCCGCAAATCTGGTTAAACTACAACGAGAGCATATGGGTCGCAGTGCCCCTAAAGTATTTAATGCCCATTAGTCCGTAAATGTCGTTGGCGCAATGAATTTTGCGCCGACACCTTTTCCCCTCTTTTCTTTTTGTTAAAATTATTAAGTATGTTCTTTGAGTATGAAAAGAAATGGTGATTCATTTCTCAAGAGTTTTTGTGGGGGTTTCTTTCGTGGGTGAGGTATTTTTCGAATTGTTCTGCGTATTTGTATCCGCTGTCTGGGAAAACTAGGACGTATACGCCCTCTTCTTCTGCGATTTTTTGGAAAGCGTGAACCACGGCTCCCGCGCTTAATCCTATGAGTAGGCCTTCTTTTCTTGCAATTTTTATGGCGCTTTCAATGGCCTCTGCTTGTTTCACGTCTATGATTTGGTCGAAAGTTGCTTGATGATACCATTTCATTCCTGTCTCTATCCTTCTTATACCTGGAATTGCTTCATTGTGTGCTGGTTGGACGCCTATTATTTTGACGCTGTCCTTGTACTTGGTTTTGAAGTAGGTGGATATGGCGCTCATGTGTCCCGACGTGCCTAAGCCGCCTATTATGTGGGTGGGCTTAAGTTTCATGCTTTGCAATTGCTCGTCGATTTCTGTTGCGGTATATTTTAAGTGCACTTTAAAGTTGGCGTCATTCTCAAACTGGTTAAGATGCGCAGCCTTGTCCGCTTTTGCCTCCGCTTCCACCAGGCCTATTGACTCCACTGTTAAACCCACTGGGAGCCTTACAACCTCAGCGCCTAAGACTTCAAGGTAAATGTCGCTGACTTTTTGGATAGTTTTTGGTATGAAAAGTTTTGATTTTATCCCGAGAATGTTCGCTATTGAGGCTAGGGCTATTCCAGTGTTTGTGGAAGTAGCTTCATACAAGGCTTTTTTTAATTCGCCTTTTTCTAAGGCTTCAGCTATCATCGCCCAGCCTATTCGGTCCTTCACGCTGTTACTGAAGGGATTGTATCCTTCAAGCTTTGCCCAAACATTCCTTTTCTCCGTTGATAAAGAGCCAAGCCTAACAAGGGGTGTTGGCCACCCTTCATAAAGCAGTTCTAATGTACTGTTGAAAACCTTAAGGGCTTTTTTGTCATTTTCTTTAGGCGCTGCCAAAGCCTTCAGTGGCACATTTATCTTGGAACTTTCTATCATAACCTTGAAGCTTTTTGGAGGCAGTTTCGGCCCTTTAAGCCCCGCCTCTATTATAACTTCTTTTGTAACCGGGCAACCGGGTTGTAAGGATTTTATTTCCACTTTTTCTATGTCAACTTTGAAACTTGGAATCTTCTGAGCTGCGAGTAGGTCAATTGCTTGGAAAGCTTCGTAGCCTTCTAATATCACATGGGTTTTTTCATCCACAATTATTGGCGTGTCAACAATTCCAGTTTCTAAAAACCTTGTGTATAAGGGTAAAGCTTCTTTAAGCTCTACTTGCATTGCGCTTTTGACATCCTTTATGTTTAAGAATTCAAGTTCGCTTTTCAACACTTCTAAGGGTATGTCAACTTTTCTCTTTGCTGCCGAAGTATGTGCGAGTGTGTTGTTGTCACTGTTTCTGGTCACGTGTTCTGAGTTTTCTGGTGGAGGCATTTTATCACTTAAGCCAGCATTTATCGCATCTTTCTTAGTTAAGTGTTCTCCTTCTCTCCGTGAATGGACTTCGATTTTTGATTCCGACATTTTGAGATTGTTTAAATCGGCGGGTTGTGCTTCGTCTGTGTAGGGTTTGTATGATGTTTCGTGGTTTTTCGCCACTTTTAGCACCGTTAAACAAATTTAACACCGTTAAAAATATATAAACTTACCGTCAAACATAATTAGGGAACAAAATTGAAACCTCCATGCGTGACTGTAGTAAAATATCTTCTCCCAGCCATAAGAGTCCTAGTAACCAAAGAACTTGTAGAAAAATATAACATACGCAAGGTTGACGCTTCAGCAAAAATGGAGTTGACACCAGCCGCCATAACCCAATACTTTAAAGGCGAAAGAGGGACAGCATTAGCGCAAGAAATAGCCCACTCCGATGAAGCAATGGAAATGATTTCAAAGCTTGCTGAAGCCTTAGCTAGAGACGATGTTTCAGTAGAAGACATTATAGAAAAGCTATGCGAAATCTGCACAGCGGTAAGGCATGAAAAGGTAATATGCAAACTGCACCAAAAAGACTTGCCAAACCTTGAAGAAGGCAGATGCGGTGCTTGCCAATCCATGCGCTAGACTCAAAACTGCGGGAATGTGGACTTAGACAGGAGGAGGCTCTTAGCTACTGCTTTACCGTTACTAACGCCTTCATCGCTTTACAATTTTTATCGAGGCTTACAATTTTCACAGTCATTTTGCCTTGCACTTCTTTTGCAGCCTTCTGAGCGTTTTCCGTGTTTCATAAGTACCGTCCAGCTCTATCCACGGCAGTTTCTCATCAATTTTAACCCATACTGCATACAAGGTTTTCACCATTGTAGGGCACGTAGAGTTAGAACTTCAGTAATTAAAACAATTATGAATTCTTGATATTGATCCTTGTTACAATTAGCATTGAAAAATTAATTAAGGGGGTTATTCATCAATTGTAGGTTTAGGAGCGATATAGAAGGTGGAGCTTGAAGGCGCGCTTGGAAAAGCTCTATTGAAGGGGTGCCTATGGATGGGCGAAAACCAAGAAAACTCGGAAGGCGGACAAAATGAAGCTGGCCAACAGTCTGAACAAAGACAAACTCGTTTTTACTTCGCCCAGGCCTGCATCCGAAATTTTCAAGTACACTTTTCTTAACTGTAAACTTTTGAATTATATTTTCACAAAATTTAGTGCGTTATTTGCTTTTACGGTTCTTATAAAACTTCATGGAGATTTAGCCTATGGCTTTGAACATTAAAAAATTCAGCGCTACCTTAAAACAGTCGTTGATGGCCTATGCATTTAACATATTCGGGATAGTTGCAGGAACAATAGTGGCTTATAACGCTTGGCTTTTTGAAAAAGTCCCTTGGGCAATCGCAATATACCCCCCAATTCTCAGCGCCAGAGGTGTTATAGGCGGCTTATTCTGCGGTCGTTTGAGCACCGCGTTACACCTCGGAATGATTAAGCCTCGTTTGTTTGGCAATACAAAAAGCTTCTATTTATTGTTTCAAGCAATTGTTGTGATGACTTTTGAGACAAGCTTTGTGATGAGTTTTGCCGCAGCGTTATTCAGAAGTTTTTACGCTAGCATAACCGTTGATGAACTTCTAAACATTGTATGCATGGTTGTGGCAACAATGGCTTTAGCGTTGATTGTTATTTCACCCTTAACCTTGCTTGTTTCCTTCTTTTCCTTCAAACACGGCTTTGACCCTGACATCATTTTATACCCTATAGAATCCACCGTGGCTGATCTTCTTATCACGGCAATTTACATTTCAACGTTAAACTTTTTCATTGTGTATAGTTATTTTTCAAGATATTTCCTAGTTTCAGTAAGCTTAATCTTTGTTTTAACCGCAATATACTTCTTTGTCAGAAATAGGCGCGAGGCTGAGTTTGTAAAAACTCTTAAGGAGTCGCTTCTAACAATCATCTTTGTCTCATTCATAATTAACGTTGCTGGCGCTACTTTAGGTAAGGTTGATGAAACACTGCGGGAAAGGCGAGAATTGTATGGAAGTTATCCAATTTATGTGGTTTATCCAGCTTTAATTGATACGATTGGCGATGTTGGAGCAGTGGTAGGCTCAACAGCCACCACGAAGCTAGCGCTTGGCACACTTAAATCATCCTTCTACTCAATGAAAAGCCATTTAACCGAAATTTCAGGCGCTTGGATCGCTTCTCTAATAATGTATATGGTCTATTCTTTCTTGGCATTAATAATTAAGGGATTTTTAAATCCATTAAACCTTCTAAAGTTCACAGTTCTCTTGATTACTGCCAATATTATCGCTGCATCATTTATCATATTAATTTCGTATGCAGTTGCCATTTTAACTTACCAGAAGGGTTTAGATCCTGACAATTTTGAAATCCCAATTGAAAGCTCATTTGCAGACAGCGTAACAACAATCTCTCTGCTTGCTGCAATGCTTTTCATAGCTGTTATTTAACGAAACTCTCTAGGCCTTTTTAAAGCAAGCAAAAGATAGGCTTAAAATATTTGTTGATTCAATATTTTGTTTGGAGTGCCCTCAGCACTATGCCTAGCTTTGAAAAGATAGAATATAAACCGATACCTGTTAGAGAGCTCCTCTTGGAAATGAAAAACCTCTCTGAACTTATGATTGATTTGGCCTATTCCGCTGCATTGTTTAACGATAAAGAGCTTGCAGAAGAAGTTTTAGAGATGGAAAAACATGTTGACACCTTAGCCTACCTTCTAGACATGATGACAATGGTAGCTGCAAGAGACGCTGAAGACGCTGAAGCTTTATTGGGAGTTTCCACGGTGGCTTCAGCTACAGACAAAATTTCAGACGCTGCTGCGGATATAGCTGCAATAGTTACTCAGAACATCGGCGTTCACCCTATTGTAAGCGAAATTTTTGAAAGATTGCTAAAACGCCTAGTTAAAGTTAAGGTGCATGATACTTCAATTATTGTTGGGAAGCGTATAAGCGAACTCAAATTGGCTCCAAGAATGGGCATAGACATAATTGCCATCTTTCGAAACAAGGACTGGAAAATCAACCCAAAAGAAGACGAGCAAATCAATGCTGGTGACGTTCTTATCGCCCGTGGAACCCCATCGGGCTTAAAAGAGTTTAAAGAGACATGCGAAGGAGAAATACGCGAACTGGAGGACTAAATGTGCCTGGAAAACGTAAACTTAAATTTGAAGAGATAGTTGAAAGGTTCGCCGAGCTTAAAGACACTTCAGAGCTTATGATAGACTTAGCTTATTCTTCACTTCTACTCAACAACAGAGAGTTGGCTGAAGAAGTTCAAAGACTCGAGGAATGCGTTGACAAGTTGCATACAGAATTTGAGTTGCTTGTCCTCTCAAGCGGTTTCAAAAAGGAAGAGGCTAAAGGTTTCTTGGGGCTGATAAGGTTAGGCGTTGCGGCGGAAAAAATATCTGATGCCGCTGCAGAAATAGCCGAAGTAGTCTTGAGAGGTATAGAACCTCACCAAATATTAAGGCTCACCATAGAAGAAGCTGAAGAAACAATCACTTATACACCTGTAGCTGAGAATTCCCCGTTGGTGAACAAGACTTTAAGAGAAGCCCGTATCCCAGAGGAAACTGGAATGTGGGTTTTAGCCATAAAAAGGGGCGACAAATGCATAAGACCTAAGCCTGACTCAAAAATTCAAGTTGGCGACGTTCTGATAGCTTCGGGCTATGCGGAAGGGGTAGAGGATCTCAAAAAATTGGCAACTCCACAAGAATAGTTTTTCTCCATCGCATATACTTACGATACTTATTTTGAATTCATCAACACTATAAGCTCAGAATCCGAATCTATAAAATGGAGGAGACAACCACGAAAAAGAAGAAAGAAATTCCAGCAAGCCACAGCTATAAGTGCACTAACCCTTCTTGCCAGAAAACTTTCACAAATCCCATAAAAGTTGAAAACTTAAGCTTGAATAACTCTACGGTTTACGAAGCATGCCCTTACTGCTTAACAGAAATAACGGGGGAAAAAGCTTCTCAGTTTCTGAGAAACAAAAACCAGTGGATAAAAGAGATTCAGAAGTATCCAGTGAAGCAGATAAGAAAATTCACCCCGCCGCAGAAACAGAGGAGTGTAAGCACTATTTCGGATATTTGAGTGAAAGAACAAGAAAGGAAGGGCTTCCAGAAGAATGTATGTTGTGCGGAAAAATAGTGCAGTGCATGCTTAAAAAGATAGTCTAATAGGTTGGTTACCTATGATACGCACTTCCTCTTTTAAACAAGTGATGCGTCCTTTAAATGGGTAGGAGACCTTATAATTGTCAGCTGTAGCGGTAGAAAAAGACCCCGCAAGTGTTGTAAGCTCAGCGGTTCCGCAGGAAAAGTTGAATGCGGAAATGGTTATAGGTATAGCTACAAGTTTCCTCAAAAGAATTGGGCATAAAAGAAGTCTAAAGCCAAAAAGGGTCGCGTTAGAGGGTGGAA
>WUQU01000058.1 GCA_009889605.1 Candidatus Bathyarchaeota archaeon
CGTTGGCGAACCAAAACAGTTTACCCATTCACCGCAATAGTCGGTCAGGAAAAAATGAAAACCGCTTTAATTCTAAACGTTATAAACCCGAAAATCGGCGGAGTTCTTCTCCGAGGCGAGAAGGGAACTGGAAAATCTTTAGCTGTGAGGGCTTTAGCGGATCTCCTTCCAGAAATCGAAGTGGTGGCAGGCTGTCCCTTCAACTGTGACCCAGCGAATCTCAAAGAGTTGTGCGACGCCTGCAGCGGCAAGATAGCTAGCGGTGAAAGACTTCCCGTTACCAAAAGACATGTATCAGTAGTAGAGTTACCAATAGGCGCCACAGAAGATCGTCTCGTAGGCACAATCGACATTGAAAAGGCGATAAAGACTGGAGAAAAACATTTTGAACCTGGACTTTTAGCCGAGGCTAACCGCAACATCCTCTACATTGACGAAGTCAACCTATTAGACGACCATCTTGTGGATGTTTTGTTAGACGCTGCTGCCATGGGCGTAAATTTTGTTGAACGAGAAGGCATATCATTCAGCCACCCCGCGAGATTTGTTTTGGTGGGCACCATGAACCCAGAAGAAGGGGAACTTCGCCCCCAACTACTTGACCGCTTTGCCCTTTCCGTTGAAGTTAAAGGAATTTCCGACAAGGATGCCAGAGCTGAAATAGTTAGGCGCCGCATAGCATTCGAAAATGATCCAGCATCCTTTATTGCAGAATACCGCAAGGAACAGGAAAAACTTCGCCGGAGACTCATAGACGCCCAGAAGCTTCTGCCCGAAGTAAAGCTGAGTGACGAAATGTTGGATTTTATCACCAAAATTTGCATCGACTTCGCCGTTGACGGCCATAGAGCCGACATAACCATGTATAAAACTGCATGCACCCTTGCGGCTTTTAAAGGACGAACAGAAGTTATTGAGGAAGACGTCATGGAAGCAGCTGAGTTGGCGCTTCCCCACCGTCGCCGCCGCAAACCCTTTGAAGAGCCAAAATTTGAGCAGCAGCAACTTCAAGAAATTGTCCAGAAGTGGAACAAAAGCAGAAACAGCGAACCACCGTCATTTAACAATGATTCTTCTAGAAATGATGGTGATAACAAGCCTTTAGAAAGAGAAGAAGCCAAAAAAGATGAGGTTTTTGAAGTGGGTTCGCCTTTTCCCGTGAAACCTTTCTCTCCACCTGTTTTGGATAATGTTCGCCGAAGCAGCAGCGGGAGAAGATCGAAGAGTAAAAGCAAGTCAAAGAATGGGCGGTATGTCGGCAGTGTAATTCCTAAAAAGTGGGGAGCGGCGGATTTAGCTTTTGACGCCACACTGCGGGCAGCTGCCCCTTATCAGATTCGCCGCAGAAAGGAATCCAAAAGCCAAACGGCGCTGCTTATTGAAGACTGGGATTTAAGGGAGAAGGTGCGCGAAAGGAAAATTGGCAACCTAATAATTTTTGTGGTTGACGCCAGTGGCTCCATGGCTGCAGAAGAAAGAATGACCGCTGCTAAGGGAGCAATCCTCTCCCTGCTTATCGACGCTTATCAAAAACGCGACAGTGTTGGGATGGTTGCCTTCCGCAAAGACACCGCTGAGCTGGTTCTTCCTCCCACAAGGAGTGTAGATCTCGCTCAAAAACGTTTAGCAGAGTTGCCCACAGGTGGACGCACACCCTTAGCCCACGGACTAAAACTTGGACTAGAAACAATACGCAATTATTTGGCAAGAGACAAAGATGCCGTCCCTCTACTTGTGTTAATCTCTGATGGAAGGGCAAACGTCAGCCTCTACAACGGCGATCCTGTAGAAGACGCAAAAATGGTGGCTGAAGAAATACGCTTGGCAGGAATAAACTCCATAGTAATAGACGCAGAACAAGACTTCCTCTCTTTCGGCTTACTCCAGCATATATGTAACCATATGGATGGAAAATATCTGCGTCTAGAAGAGCTAAACGCCAACGCCATCGCATCAGCCGTTCTTGAAGTAAAGGGAGGGAGGTGAAGGAAGTGGATAAAAAAACTATAGCGGCTATAATTGTTGTTGGGATAATTGTCATCGCTTCAGTTTACGGAAACTTCCTTGCAAGGATAAGTGATATTTCGCCTACGGTTCCGAAAGAACCATCTACGACCCCAGAAGAGCAACCTACGGTTCCCCAAGAGCAACCTACGGTTCCCCAAGAGCCTTCGCATTTAAACCAGAGCGGCCGAAGCATGCAAACATGGCCAAACATTCCTTTTCCCCACATGGAGGGACCTACAAGCATTACGGTGGTAGATCACACAGGGACTCTGGTTACGATAACTCTGCCTGTTAGGCGTATTGTTTGCCTCACTATGCTTGACATGGTTTACATCTTGGGCGCTGGGGATAAAGTTGTTGGACGCGGCTATATGACACCTGAAGATATGGAAATTTCTCCGCTTCCAACATGGCTTCTAGAAAAACCTGATGTAGGAACTGATTGGAACCCGAATATGGAGCTGATACTGGAACTGAATCCGGACTTGGTGCTTGCAAGTCTGAGATTATCAGATGTAAACCGGAAGAAACTTGAAGATGCAGGTATTGCTGTGATTGAGGATACGTTAATGTGGCCTAGGAGATACGACTGCATAAGGAATTTGGGTTTAATATTAGGGGCAGAGGCATACGCACGCGCGCAAGAATTAATTGACTATGAGATGAGATACATTAATCTAGTGAAACAACGAGTTGAAAAATTGCCAAGAGTTGCTAAGCCTTTGGTTTTCTTTGAGTGGTTCCGTCCATGGTTTAGCGCAGGTCGAAACTCAACATATGAAGTAATGATAGTTGACGCAGGTGGAATAAACATAGCAGAAAATGTGACGGTGGTCGCTCCTCAGCTAAGTGCTGAGTGGGTGGCGGAGAAAAACCCAGACATAATCATTAGGATGTCAACATATTTGGATGGTGTAGATTTAGCAGCGTTTCAACGGCTATGGGAAGATATAAGTGAGCGACCAGAAATAAGCGAAACAAAAGCTGTAAAAAATGGCAAGGTTTATATCGCTAGGGATACAATTCTGGTAGGCGCTCAAGTAATCGGTTTGCTCCAGTTCGCTAAGTGGTTCCACCCGAATCTTTTCCAAGACATAGACCCTCATGCTGTACATCAAGAAATGACAAGAAAATTTTATGGCACTGAATTGAAGGGGATATACGCATATCCATGAATGCTGCTGAAATCAAAATACTTTACCAAAAAGGCAAGAAACGGAAAATTTTTGCTATCCTTTCCCTTTTTCTAGCTTTGCTTATAGCTATAGTGGTTTCAATTAGCCTCGGCGCTGGTTCACCTAGATTAGAAGAGGCTGTTAAAGTAATAATTTCCAGAATTTTTCCATTCCTTGATATTGATCCCGTATCTAAAACTACTCAGATAATAATACTGAATATAAGACTCCCTCGTGTTGTTTTAGCAACAATCGCTGGGATGGGCCTAGCGGCCTCTGGAGCAACGATGCAGGGAGTGTTACGAAATCCTCTAGTTTCCTCTTATATCTTAGGGGTTTCTTCAGCCGCAGGTTTTGGAGCAGCGCTGGCCATTGTTTTTGGAGTAGGTGTCATAGCTGGCTATGGTCATTACTTGGTTATTACAAATGCTTTCATTTTCAGCATATTCGCTATGCTGCTGGTATACGGCATTGCTCGCTTACGTGGAATAACTCCTGAAACTGTGATTCTGGCAGGCGTGGCTATTGGCTTTCTTTTCTCCGCTATGTTAGCTTTAATCCAGTATATTGCACCTGAACATCAAGCTGTGCGGGCTGTTGTTTTCTGGCTTTTGGGCGGTCTTAATTTAGCAACTTGGGAAGGTATTCTAGCCGTTTTACCTATTGTTCTCATTATAATAGTTCTTATGGTGCACCAGTCGTGGAACATTAACGTGACAAGCATGGGTGAGGAGGTAGCAACAAGTCTAGGCGTTAATCCCAAGCGGGTCCTAACAATAACAATGGTGCTAGCGACCTTAGCAACTGCAAGCATAATATCTTTTACTGGCGTCATAGGTTTCATATGCTTAATCTCTCCACATATATCTCGAATGTTAATTGGTAGCGATCATCGTTTTCTTTTACCATGCAGTGCCCTTGTCGGCGCTTGTTTGCTTTTGTATTCCGATACCATAGCTCGTCTTGTGCTTCAGCCTGCAGAACTGCCGGTTGGCATTGTGACTTCGTTGCTAGGCGTCCCATTTTTCATCTATCTTCTTATAAGCCGAAGGAGGCGAATTTGGGGTTGAAACTGATTATTAACAATCTCTCTTTCAGTTACAGCAGTTTTCCAGTCTTAAAGGGTGTAGATTTAGCCGTAGATTTAGGCGAGGTTCTAAGCGTCGTTGGTCCTAACGGTTCAGGCAAAAGCACGCTTTTGAAATGCATTAACCGCATTTTGAAAACTAAACGTAATACTGTTTTTGTTGATGGTAAAGATGTCAGTAAACTCAACCTTAAAGAGTTATCAAAAATCATGGGATATGTTCCCCAAAGCTCAGTGAGCGTTTTCCCCTTCACAGTCTTTGATATAGTCATGATGGGGCGAACGCCCTACATCCATTGGAGCCCAAGCGAGCAAGATTATGAGATTGTCGCAGAAACGTTGGATTTCCTAGGACTCAGCGAGTTAGCCATGCGTAACTTCAATGAGCTTAGCGGCGGCGAACAGCAAAAGGTTATAATCGCCCGAGCCCTTGCCCAGCAGCCTAAAATCTTGCTTTTAGATGAGCCAACCAGCAATCTTGACATTAAACATCAGTTGGAGATATTATGTATACTTAGAGATTTGGCTCAAAGTAAGCATTGCTCTGTCATATTGGCTATGCATGATTTGAACATGGCAAGCAGATTTTCAGATAAAATGCTAATGCTCAAAAAAGGATGCATATTTGCAGTCGGCACTCCGGAAAAGGTGTTAACTGAAGAAAACATAGAGACGGTCTACGGAATTAAAGCACGAGTGACAAAATCTATTATGGGTAAGCCTCAAGTTGTTCCCTTGGAACCTTTATCCTACAAGTTTCAGAAACGCCTTCAAAATATGCCTTCTTAACATAAAACAGCTTTAAAGGGGGAAAGAAATGGCTATCCTAAAAATAGCCTACGTTACAACGTACATACATGATGTTGAGCCCCTACTTTCAGCAGTCAAATCCGTTAAGAACCGTTATGGAGAAATAGTAGATGTTCAGGTTAGAACAGGCGAAGACTTGGCATCAGAAGATATCTTGAAAGAATTTATGGCGTTTGCGGAGCACTCCCACATTGCAATTTTCCACCTTATGGGTGAGCCCCCAAACTTTGAAAAAACGCTCTCAAAACTTAAAGAGGCCAAAATCCCCATTTTCGCTGGCACTGTAGGTGAGGGACGCAGCGCAGAGTTAAAAAGCATTTCAACAGTACCCCAAGAAGATTACGAAAAAATTTTGCAATATTCCAACTACGGCGGAACAAAAAACTTTGAAAACCTAATCTTCTATTTA
>WUQU01000059.1 GCA_009889605.1 Candidatus Bathyarchaeota archaeon
TCATTATCGCTTGGAATATGTTTCCGACGAGTGCCAAAGCTGAACCTGTGAGCGTTGCCATTAAGACCCTCGGAAGTCTTAAATGCCAGAGCATATAGCTTTCTGGAGAGTCTGAGTTTATTAATTTTATGGCTTTAATTGGGCTAACATAGACCGTCCCAAAAGAGATATTTATGAGAAAGACAAAAAAGAAAAGGACAGGGAGAAGATATCTCCCTGTCTTTATTAAGAAAATCCTTAACTTAGTCAATATTATTTTCCTCCATAGAAGAAGTTGTAGAATATGTCTAAGTATTTGAATATATGTGGCGCTGCTTGGCTTACTTCGTCGCCGTCAACCACAAAGACCTTTCCATTCTTAACTGCTTTGAGGTTTTTCATTATTGAATGGTTCTTCACTGTTTTTTCAATTTCTTTTGGATCTCCATAACCGCCAATGACAATAACATCAGGATCTTGTTTAACAAGCCATTCCCAGCTGACTGAAAGCCAGCCGTTGTTTCCTGAATAAGGAGCCGCTATGTTCCTTCCACCAGCGATAACGATGAGCTCGTTCACATATGAACCAGTACCAGCGGTCCAGAGCTCTTTGGCTTTTTCATCTGGAATTGTTATCGTGAAGAATACAGTTGGCCTGTTTTCTAATGGTATTTTTGATGTCTTTTGTCCCATTTCAGCCATCTTGTCTCTTAACTCTTGTGATATTTTGTCAGCTTTAGCCTTAATGTTAAAAACTGCGCCGAGTTGTCCAACGGCCTTTATGATATCAGTCAATGTGTTTGCATTGAGAACGTATGCAGTAAGATTTGCTTTCTCAAGTTTCTCAACTTCTGGAAATTGGAATCCGCCAAATGTGAACACAATATCTGGTTTTAGCGAGTAAATCTTTTCAATGTTCAGTGGTACCATGTTTCCGATGTTTTCAGCCTTTCTGTAATTATCCCATGCTGTGACTCCAACTATTCTGTTTTCAAGTCCAAGGGCCTGCAAGTATCTTGTTGCGCTCGGTGCTGCGGATACTACCCTTCTTGGTGGCATCGGGATGTTAACGATACGTCCAGCATCGTCTACGACTGCTATCGCTAAGGATAAGACAGTGCTTAAGAGTACAAAAAGTGCTAAAAACCTTCTCAGTGTTCCAGACCTAAACATAGCAAAACCCTCCCTCTTTGCAAA
>WUQU01000060.1 GCA_009889605.1 Candidatus Bathyarchaeota archaeon
TAAGGTTCTTGTTGTTGGACATATAATGCCGGACGGTGATGATATAAGCTCAGTGCTTAGCGTAACTCTTGGGTTGAAAAAACTTGGTAAAGAAGTCTTCGCTGGAATTGACTGGAGGATTCCATGGTATTTCTATGAATTTGAAGAGACCAATATAATTAAAACTTTTGATGATATAAAGTCTTCTGGATTTGTTCCTGATGTAGTTTTGGTTGTTGATGCTTCCAGCCCAGATAGGATAGGTAGATTTCAAGAATTCCTTGGTAGCGTGCCGTTGATGGTAATAGACCACCACGGAACGAATACGCTTTTTGGAAATATCAACTGGGTTGATACGAAATTTGGCTCAACGGCACAAATGGTTTACAGACTAAATACCGAGCTTGGCGTTGAGTACGATGAGAGATTGGCAACAATAAATTTGATGGGAATAGCAACAGATACGGGTTTCTTTAGGTACTCGAATGCTGATGAAATAGTATTCAGCGATGCTACAAAACTTGTTTTTTTGGGCGGAAAGGTGTACCTTGTCTCCAGATTGTTTGAGAATAAGAGAATCGAGCAGTTTAAATTGCTTTCGACGATGATAGAACACTTGAAGATGGAAGCTAATGGAAAGATCGTTTACTCATACCTGTCTAAGGAGGATTATGAAACTAACAATTGCACTGAGGACGACAGTGGAGGGTTTGTTGGAGAACTTAGATCAATTCAAGGAACTGAATTAGCGATCTTTTTTTCGGAATACGAAAATAGCGAAGTGCACATAAGTTTCAGGTCGAAAGATTGGTTTGACTGTAGTAAACTTGCTGTACTCCTTGGTGGAGGGGGGCATCCAAGGGCAGCTGGTTGCACTTTAAAAGGAGATCTGTCTGTGATTGTAGAACAAGTTATTAGGGAAGCTAAGACGATGTTTGTCGCACAGAACAAGGAGATAGAAAAAATAGGTAGGTAGATCCTTATAATTAATAAAAAAATACTTTAACTGAGAGAGTTCATCGCGAGGGGGGAAAATTACGAAACCTCTTTTCAATAATGGTTATGATTTTTCAAGTAATTTGGTCAGAGAGATACATGTTGGACATGAAGTGGTTGACGCGAAATCAGAGCACCCCAAGCTGATAAGAAGTTTTCCGAGCGCTTTTGTTGAGAACTTTGATGATTTTGTTATTAGTATAAATTCATACACATTTTCAAGCAGATTTTTGGTTCATACAA
>WUQU01000061.1 GCA_009889605.1 Candidatus Bathyarchaeota archaeon
TGTTCCCCTATCCTATCGTAGAAACTCCCCAATGCAGTCACGGAGCCGTTGCAGAAGAGCCTCAGGAATGTAAGAAATCTCAAAAATCCCAAACCCCACAAAGATACAACACCGCTTTCCCTGATTCCTGGAGGGTGCCTCGGTTTTGATGGGTTGGAGATATTTTACATGGGAGAAAGTAATAAGTTAATGAAACCCAGAATCAAGCATAACATGTTTCGTCTACCACAGATAAAGGAAAAAGTGCAGGGGGTAGACGAACAAGTTTTGGTTAAAAAATAAGAAGTTTTTTGCATAAAATTGTTAAAATTCAATGTTCATTGACAAGACGAGTTTGTTAGTTTTATTATAGTTTAACGGGTTGCTAGTCTACCTATAAGGGATTGGAACTAAGATGTCATTATGTCTTCTCTTGTGCATCTAAAGAGTTGCTAGTCTACCTATAAGGGATTGGAACTTTCTTGCCCCTGATAAGTAGCATTCCCTATAACAAGTTGCTAGTCTACCTATAAGGGATTAGAACAAAGCTTCATATACTACAACAAATATGCAACAAACACGTTGCTAGTCTACCTATAAGGGATTGGAACTTATGTCGGAAATCACTCCCATTACGGTTGTTTTCCCGTTGCTAGTCTACCTATAAGGGATTGGAACCATAAGGCCTTCTATCAGGCTTGTTTACGTGGTTTAAGTTGCTAGTTTACCTATGAGGGATTGGAACAAAATGCCCAATATTTGAATCTTTGTATCATATGGAAGACGTTGCTAGTTTACCTATGAGGGATTGGAACAGTGATACGGACTGTTCATGTTGTTTCGATCTTATAGTTGCGAGTTTACCTATAAGGAATTGGAACTACTCAGCAAACTTCTTCTTTATCTCGTCTATCTTTTCGTTGCTAGTCTACCTATAAGGGATTGGAACCAAAAAGTAAGTAATAAAATTCAAGCAATAAAGAAGGTATGTAATGGTAAAAAACAATCTTTGAATCAAGAAAATGGCTCAAAAGGGAATGATAGAGCCATTCGAGGAGAGGTTGGTCAGAGAAAATGTTATATCTTACGGTGTCAGCTCGTACGGTTACGACGTGAGAGTCGCAGATGAGTTCAA
>WUQU01000062.1 GCA_009889605.1 Candidatus Bathyarchaeota archaeon
CTTTTCTAAGAAGCTCTAAAAGTCTTCCTCTTTGTTGATCTTCAACGTCTATGTCGATATCCGGATAATCTCTTCTGCCTTCATTGAGAAATCTCTCAAAGAGCAATCCAAATTCAACGGGATTGATCTTCGTGATTCCCAATCTGTATGCCAACAAGCTTCCTACAACGCTTCCCCTTCCCGGACCAATCTCTATGTCATTTTTACTCGCAACATCGACAATTTTCTTCACAGTATGAAAGTAATTTTCAAAACTGAATTTTTTAATAACTTCTATTTCTTTCTTGAGACGTTCTGGATGTTCTTTTTCTTCGGCTAAAATTTCCAAGAGCAAATCATTTTTGCTCCTGTAAAGTCTTTGATTGCTCACGAGCTCATACCGGACAAAACCAAGCTTTGTGTAATTTATATCCTTGAGCTCTTCTACAAAATTTGGTGTTTTTCCAAGGTAATCTGTAAGAGCCAAGAAATAATCACGTTGACCTGGCAAAAAATAAGCAGGTGACGATTCTATATAATCAAACTCAGTTCCGATAGAGCCTAGTTGGCCATTACTGTATAGCCTGAATAATCTGTACAGTTCATCTGTATTCTTTGCAATATACGTCTTTTCCCCAATTCGAAGTCCAACGATTCCGTTTAAGTTGTGTTTCTTTGCTCCGTGAAGAAATTTTGCAACACCACACAGTGTCGTATCCGAGAGCACCACTGTATCAATATTATTATCAGTGCACCATTTAAACAACTCGTCAAACTTTATAACTGAACCTTCAAATGAATAGACAGATGCTACGCAGACTATACAGGTATCACTCCCAAACTATTCGTTTTTAGACAAAAGTTTTCTTAATTCTGGAAGATTCGGGTTTCTGAAAACACCATACCCCATCACTAAGATGTCTACACCACTTTTGACTAACTCAAGGGCGTTTTCGTTTCCAACACCGCCATCAACCGCTATCTTTAATTTGTAATCATTGTCTTTCCTAATTTCCGAAAGCTTTTTTATTTTTCTCCACATACTCGGTATGAATTTTTGACCAGAAAAGCCTGGGTTTACAGTCATGATGAGTATACCGTCGACGTACGGAAGAATTTCTTCAAGCGTGCTTAGTGGTGTTGCAGGATTGATTGCAACAAAAGCCTCAGCACCGAGCGACTTTATGAACTCGACACTTCGGTGCAAATGATAGCAAGTCTCTTGGTGAATAGTGACTCTCGTCGCGCCTTTCTCTATAAAAAGCTTTATGTGAAAATCTGGGTTAGTGACCATAAGATGAGCATCAATTGGCATGTTTGTGAATTTCCTTAGTCCCTCAATCATTGGGTAACCAAACGTCAAATTCGGAACAAAGTGACCGTCCATAACATCGAGATGTATTTCGTCGATGTGGTCCTTAACTCTTTCAACTTCGTCCTTCAAGTGTGCCAAATCTGCGGCTAAAATCGATGCACTTATGATCGCCATTTCTAAACCTCCTCCTTTGATTATTATCTGTTTAAATCTATTCTGAACTATTATGATACAGTAAGGAAAAATTGTTAATATGGATTTTAAACGAAATTCGCTCTTTTCTGATATAATTATACTCGTTAAGGGAGTAAATTACAAATTCTAAACGTAAACATTCAGAGAGGTGAAGTTGTGAACATTAGGAGAATTGTGGTACCTCAGGATGTTGCGATGATCGAAGTACTTGGACAATACGACAACAAGGCGCGTTATCTGAGAAGAAGGTACAATGTGGAAATATCAGTAGTCGACAACGAAATCAGAGTGAAGGGCGAGGATGAGAAGTCACTTGATATAGTTGAAAAGATACTAAAAGAAGTGATAAATATAACAAGAGATGGGCATCTTTTGGATTGGACAGAGTTCGAATATATCGTTGAAGAGAACGAGAAGATAGAGAACCCAAGAGAAGTTTACAAAAAGTCAGTTGGCAAGGTCAAGGCTAAGACGGAAGGACAAAAGAAGTACCTCGACGCTATAGAAAAGAACGACGTCGTATTTGCAATAGGACCTGCTGGGACTGGAAAGACTTATTTGGCTTCGGCTGTTGCTGTCGATTATCTCAAATCGGGCAAAGTACAGCGGATAGTTCTTACCAGACCAGCAGTGGAAGCTGGCGAGAGGTTAGGCTTTCTGCCAGGTGACTTGACTGAAAAGGTAGATCCTTACCTTAGACCGCTTTACGATGCTCTTATCGATATGCTCGGTATTGAGAAATTCATATCTTTGCGGGAAAAGAATATAATCGAAATCGCTCCATTAGCTTACATGCGTGGAAGAACTTTGAATAACGCATTTATAATACTTGATGAGGCGCAGAACACAACATACGAACAGATGAAGATGTTCTTAACGCGTA
>WUQU01000063.1 GCA_009889605.1 Candidatus Bathyarchaeota archaeon
GAAAAAGAAGTGTGTCTCTTTTGTAAGAAGCGTAAAGCAGTATTTTTTATTGCACTAACTCCCTATTGCGTTATTCCTTTGTGTCGCAAGTGTAGAGAGCGTGAATTATCGAAAGACGTTAAAGAGTGGGCTCAAAGGTGGGGGGAGGAAGTTCGAGCTTAAAAAAAAATAGCAAATTTGGTGGTATTTTGGTGGTATTTGGGTGGTATTTTGGTGGTGTTTTGGTGGTATTTTTGTTAAAAGGAAGGGGGTGAGATACGCTTCATACAAGCATTTCTGCCCACTCTAAACACCAATCTAAGCAGTTTAGGGTGGTGTTTAGGGTGTGTTTAGGGTGTGTTTTTTTTAAAGAAAGGGGGTGAAAAAATGTTTTTGGAAGACCCTAACCTCAAGGATGAGAATGAAAAGGAAGAGAAAGAGGAGGTTTATTGCTTCTTTTGCGTCAGAAAGAAAGCAACGACAACGGTTGAGGGAATTCCCGTTTGTGATATCTGCCTCCGGCGAAAAATACCCAACATCCTCATTAAAAGAAGACTTGAAGTCTCCTAAGGGGGGTGAGAACCCCCCTTTTAATGGTCAAACAAAGGTCAAACTTTTTTTAATTGAGTCCGTTACGAACGTTACAAACGTTACGAACGTTACAACCCTTATCTCCTCCAGAACTTATCTCCTCCAGAATGGGTTTTGGACGTGTTGGTACAGGTGTTCGGCTAATTCTGCAGGGGAGATATTAAAGCGCTTGTGAAGGTCAATGAGTCTCATTCCTTTTTCATAAAGATACTCAATATTCTCCCGTTCGGGATGTTTACAAACAGGGCAAGTAGAAGAATCTTCTTTTTTAGAATGTTCACAAACAAAGCAAGTAGAAGAAGTCTCAAGTGTTTTCTTTTCTACATCATCTTTTTCAATGGGTTCTTCCATACTTTCTTCTTTATTCTCGTCTTCCGCAAATAGCCCAAATGGCCAATCAGGGGAAGAGGGTCCTTCTCCCGAATCGTCATATTCACCCTCCCGAACAAGGTGAACAAGGTGAACAGGGTTTTCAAACTGATATATAGAGCTTGGAGAATTAATTATAAAAGTGTGTTCACCTTGTTCACCCTGTTCACCCTGTTCACCCACTGATTTGGGGATAGTCTTCCCCTGATGACCCTGGAGATGGTGGGAGTAAATATCCTCCTTCTTCAGTTTATATTTCTCTGCTAAGTATTTTGCGCTTATCCCGCTCCCATAGAGGTACTCAATGATTTCCTTCTCGGGATGTTCGCAAACCCCACAGCGTTCACCTAACCAATCCCCTGCTTGTTCGCCCCAATACCAACGTGCGTATTTCGCCCACCCTGATTGCAAAAGATCGTCCTCTAAGCGGTCCTCCTCGATAGTATTTTTCTGTTCATGATTCGACTCACCGTTTTGGTCTACAACCACCCCCATATCCCAACTTGTTTTTTCCCATGCTCCTATATCCAAACGCTTAGTAGCTACCCAAACTTCATTTAAATCCTTATAGCCCCTGTATACCGCATGCGGAAGAAAGTAAACCTCCTTACCCCTTAGTATTCCCTCCCACGCTAGTTCTCTCCACCGCTCTCCAGCCGCATCCCTGTCTAGACAAAATACTACCCGCTTTGCCTTCACCCACTCCCAACGCAAACCAGTTACCCCAAAGATAGCCACCGCATTATAACCAGCAGCCATCAAGGAAAGAGCATCAAATACCCCTTCGCAAACAAAAACAGTATCGCTTAACAGAGCTTTAGCGTTAAATATCCCCTTGGGTCCGGGTAAGTGATCGTGCCTTTCTTCCTTGGGCACATTTGTGTCATCTCCTACTGCGCGACCGTAAAGATTTATCACTTCGCCATCCGGGTTGGTGTGTGGAAATACTAAACGTCCCCATTTCCATTGTCGCACGAGCCGCCCATTTGCCAGGTGGGGCCATTTGCCCCAAGCCGCATACCCTACACCACAAACCGTAGCAAGTTCCAATGGAATTCCACGCCGAAGCAGATATTTTTCTCCCAAACTTCCAGGTAAGGCCCTTTGTAGCTCCTGCAGCACTTTTCTCAACTCCGGCCTTTCCCGAGGCTCTGTGTCCAAAAAAAGCCTCCAAGGAGACTTCTGTCTGTACTCTTTTAAATAACCCCAAGCTCCGCAAGCAAAGCACTTGAAATACCCCGTTTCTGGGTTTAAAGAAAGACTCCGCTGTTTGTCACTACCGTGTACGGGGCAATAATACCTTAGATATTTCCCACTTCTTACACCACTTCCTTGCCCACGATAAGCCTCCAAATCTGCAAGTGTTAAATTAACCTGCCCGCCCACTTTTTGCCTCCTCTTTAAAAATGCCCAGATCAGGCTTAAATATAAGCTCAACCTTACCCTTATCCCCAAAGCGTGTTTTCTGAATTACAAGATCAATCGCCCTTGCGGGGGGAGTAACCACCCGTTTTTCGGCCTCAACCAAAAAAAGAGCCGTGTCTGCCGAATACTCTAAGTCACCACTTTCTTTCAAACTCACCAAACTCGCACTTCCCTGCCCCGAGCGGTTCTGGCTAGAAATAACGAGAATGGGACTGTCAATTCTGAGGGCCAGCTCCCGGAGTTCGCTCACTAGACTCGACACCACGTGTCGAAACTCAGAAAAGTCCCGACGACTCGCTGCCCAACGTTGCAAGTAGTCTACTATCACCAAACACCTGTTTTTTTTGTGTTTATTCATTAACTGAAGCGCCCTCGCTTTTATTTGAGAAACTGTCAACCTTGCCGTCCCTTCAACAAAATACAAAGTTGCAAGCTTCGGACTGTGTAATTTTGCTGCCTGCTCTAGCTCCGCTGGGTCCCCCTGACCATCTACGAACTTCTTTGCTTCAAGTCCTGCTTGCGCACAAATAACTTTAAGCGTCAAACGGAGTAAGCTCTCTTCAAAAGTCACGAACAATACAGGATAGCCAAATTGTGCTACATGGGCAGCTATCTGCAAGGTGAAAGTAGTCTTCCCTTGACCCGGCTCAGCCGCCAACAAATGCAACCCGGGTTGAAGCCCCCCAAGCAGCTTGTCTAATTTGTATATCCCTGTAGGCAGTCCCACTGCCACAGTCCCTTGTTCCTTCACGGCTTGTCGCCTAGCCCTTACATCTCCCACCAGGCTCGGTAATAAGTCAGGCAAGGCTACCATCTGCCCAACCCGCAGTTCCTTTATGGCCTGTTGCACTTTCGCTAACCCTTCTTCTAGGTCAGCTATCAATTCAGTTGTGGGGACATCACCCCTCAGCTTGTCCAAAAAGCTTTGGGCTAAAGCCGCAAGAAGCCTTCGCTGATACAAAAGAGCAAGTTCCTTTGCTGCCGCTAAGGGGTCCGAAGCCGGCTCACCATCCAGTTTTGGCAAGGGTTTCTCTTTCTCTATTGCTTCTGCTATGTCCTCAAAAACCTCACGGGTTTCTGTTAAAGCCTCAGGGGGCAATAAGTCTAGCACTTCAAAATAGAGTTCGGGTTTAGCTGCTATGGCTACAAGCAGAGCCCTCTCTAACGAGGGGTTTACAAAGAAGCTTGGTAAATCTACTCCCACGGGCATCTTTCCTCGTCCTCCTTGTATTCCGCGGGCTACCTCGGCTACCGTGGTCTACCGCGGTTACCGCGGTTACCGCGGTAGTTTGTAGTAATCCTCAGGTAGCCAAAGGTAGTTTTAATTTAAAAATAAGAATAAGGGGCCCACGCGGTATTTAAATACCGCGTGGGCCCTGTTATACTTATTAAACATATTAAGAGAGTTCACATTTCTCTGAAACCCTTATGAATTCTGGGTTTTCGGCCTCTCAAAAAGTTCACATACTTCCACCTGGTAAGGTTTTGCTTCCACCTGGTAAGGTTTTGCTTCCACCTGGTAAGGTATTTTATTAGTTCACATGAATAACCCCAAATGCCCATTTGACAAGGGTTTTAGGGTTTTTTCTTCTTCCACCTGGTAACGCCGCTTTATGAGTTCACATGAATAAAAAAAATGCCCATCTGACGAGGGTTTTTTGGGGTTTTTTTCTTCTTCCACCTGGTAAGGTGTTTTTTTATTGAGGGGAGGACGTCACTAGTTCACATTCACGTTCTGTTCAAGGAAAACCTTTAGTTTTTGAGCTATTTTCGGGCCTGGTAGTACTTTTTGGTTCTCTATATCAGAGAGGTAACGCCTGCTGATGCCCAGGTACCGAGCAAGCTCTTCTTGAGAGATATTTCTTTGTTCCCTAACCAGCCGTACCTGCTGCCCATTTACCGCGTTAGTGGGCCGTGGACGTGTTTTTCTTCTGCGGGTGGGTCTTTTTTGCTGTCTCGCTTCTTGTAGCTGCTTAATTTTTTGTTCTTCTATCTCTCTTTCTAACTCAGTCACAGTGGGTAACACAAAGGTAATTTCGTATTGAAGCCATCGCTTTACCCATCCGCGATATCGTTCCGTGTCCTCAAAGTAGCCTTCGGGAAAAATCACCTGTGAAAAAACACCTGTTTTTTGGAGTAAAGTCAGGGCTTTCTCAAAAGCCTCTCTGAATCGCCCTGGCTTTTCTTCCTTTTCGGGGATTTCTCCTATGCCCTTACAAAGCGTCTCTATTGTCCAAGTTAAGGACTGTCCTAACCCTAATCGCCAGGCATGCATCATCACATATTGACCTATTTTCTTTGCTAGCACCTCTGTGCGCCTGTCTTCTCTATGCGATAGCTCTAAGAGTACTTGTGACATCCCGCATATCCATCGCCTTGCTTGAGGGTTGAGAAAATAATAAGCCCACTGCCCAGCCCTCACGGTCCACTTGACCGCTACCACTTCTTTGTCTCCAAAGAGGGTCCTCCGGTATTCTTCCACCTTCACAATGTCAAAGAGACGATCATTCGTCCACGAAAAACCCCTTTGGTTCCATTTTCCTGTTTCGGGGTCGGGGGCTGGCAGTTTGTGTACTTCAAACTTCAATCTTTGGAGCTTTTCCATCTCGGCTTCAATTCGCACCCGCAAAGCATCGCGATTCTTTCCCCAGGCATCTATGCCTTTTATCTGGATAATATCGTCGGCATCGATCTTAACAGGCTCTAGCATGGGGGCTTTTTTGGCTCTTCCTAAAGCCGCTAATACTGCTAAAGCCACATCAGCTGTGAATGGGGTCAGCCCTTTTATGTAAGCCTCGATCTGATTCATTGTCCAAACAGCTGTCTCGGCCTCTAGTTTAGGATCAACCCAGACTATTACTTCGCCATTTTTTTGTGTTCTATGAGACACGATTGCAGTCCCGGTCTCGGGGTCTATTGTCCAGATTTTTTTTGCCCGCCACCTGTGTCCCCCTCCCCAGATTGCTCTGAATCCAGCTTCGATTTGCGGGTTAACGGGAATGGGTAGAGTCTCTTCTCGTGTTGTTTTTAATCCGATTAGGCGTTCTATTTCTGTTAGGCTTTTATTGTGAAGGCCAAGCTCTTCAAGAAATGGCTTTACATAGTTCTCAAAGAAGAATCTCAATAAAAATTCAATGTTATCCTTTAGTGTTTCGCTTTTGCTCCCCGCAAGATAATCAAAAAACGTTTGTTCGTACTCTTTTTGTGACATCTTTTCAATTGTCTCCACCCCTAGTTCTTCTTCCATTTTGTCTAAAGTCCATGCAACGAGGTGTTCCCAAAGATAAATTGCCAAGTCCTCATATTCAATAGTACTGATAATGTTTTGTACTTTTTTGATTAGGCGTTTTTCTAGTTTTTTGTTCACCTTTTTAAAAATGGAATCATCGAAGGATACCTCTTCGCCGGCATCATTTTTAAGGTCTGCATATGCCGCTAAGGTATAGACCCACACCCACATGCCTATCATCATAGCAATGTCTGCTTTTTCTTTTAGAAAAGTAACCCATTCTTTTATTCGCTCAGGGTCTAAAGA
>WUQU01000064.1 GCA_009889605.1 Candidatus Bathyarchaeota archaeon
CTTCGCCTCTGCTCCAAACTTCATAAACTCCCGCAATTTTATCCAGCATTAACTCTTTTGTAGCTTCAATTCGGCTTCGAATTTCCTCCGGTTCGCTTTTGTCGCGAAGGAATATTGCTGAAAAATGTTTTGAAAGTTTTTCCGGCTTTTCCCAGCCTACAACCTCGTTGTGGTTTAGTTCGGGGAAGAACTCCCATTTTGAGGGAACTTTGCTGTTCTCGTTAAACTGCTGCTTAAAGCGTTGAGCTACGGAACGGTAAACTCCGAATCCGTATACGACTGGAACTGTGCCGTTAATGTTTGAGGCCAACATTTTGGAAAAGTTTTCTTTTAAAGGCGTTTGCGGAGCGTTTTCCTCGCAGACTCGCCTCAAAACCTTAATGGCTTCAGGAATTTCCCTTTCCACTTTTGAAACTAACCCAAGTTTTTCCACGAAAACAAGTGTTGGGATGAAGAGGTATGGAAGCGCTGCGCGGGGAGGAAACCCATGCGGAACACGTAAATATGGGATACTCATTTTCTCAGCGAACTCAATGAGCAAGCCTCCAGAGCTCATGCACGTAATCATGCACTTCCTTTTTATGGCTTCGAGAAAAACGCTGAGGGTTTCTTCGGTTTCTCCAGAATAGCTCACTATAAAGGCAAGAGTGTTTTCGTCAGCATATGCTGGAAGGGCGTAATCTCTGCACAATTCTAATGGAACTTTAAGCGTGTCCCGAGCCCAGTCTTTTAAGAGTTCTCCACCTATGGCAGAGCCTCCCATACCCGCCACGATAATTGCCTTGGGTTCTAGGGGGCAGCTAACATTAACTGTTTTAGCTATTTTGAACGCGTTTTCATAGTGTTTTGCGGCTTCAACACAGAAAGAAAGCATATTGCTCTTATCTATTCTCTTAATTTCTTTCAAATTGTCTAAAATGTCTGTTTTAGGCAATTTTCCTCCTCGAACTCAAATTATTACCATTTATGCTTTTAGCTTTTAAGCTGTACAGACATAATACTTAATGTTTGATGGTGAAGGGGTTATGTCTAGAAAAAGAATTTCCGTAGCCATTCCAGCTTCAGTTGTTTCCGACACTCCACATCTGCGGGAAAAAACTTCCAAAATAGGTGTAATAGGACGAGCGGCAGCCATTTTCGGAGTTAGAGAAATAATAATTTACAAGGACGAAACGAAAAAAGATCAAAGGGCTGAAATGGAATTAATCGCCACTTTGCTCAGTTACATGGAAACTCCACAGTATTTGAGAAAAAGGCTTTTCAAATTAAAGCCTGAACTTAGATACGCTGGCATTCTTCCACCATTAAGAACGCTGCATCATCCATTAGGCAAAAAGACAACAGACTTGAAAGTTGGGGAGTACCGTGAAGGCGTCACCATCGCGAAAGCGGGAGAAGGTATGCTTGTAGACATAGGTACTGATAAACCAGCATTGATTCCGCGCGCCAAGCTTTTAATAGGAAAACGGGTGACGGTGAAAATTACGAGTATTGATAAACATGTCATGGCGAGCTTGGTGAACCGCGAGGAAATCCCACACTATTGGGGCTATAAAGTGACAGTTTGGGAAGACTCTTTTGGAAAACTCATGAAAGACACACGATTTACCTTGAAAATCGCCACATCAAAGTATGGCGCTCCATTTATGGAGATTAAAGAAGAAATTGCTGAAAAATGGAATAAAGCTGAGGATATTATTGTGGTTTTTGGCGCACCCACAAAGGGACTTTACGAAATAGCCAAGAACGAGAACCTAAAACTAGAGGAAATTGTGGACTTTGTCGTTAACACCATTCCAGAGCAGACAACGGAAACTGTGCGCACCGAAGAGGCTCTCATAGCCTCTTTAGCGGTTTTCAAATGCGTTTTAGGCTTTAAGGTTTAAATGCTTGTTTCCCTTATGTGCATTTATGTATTTCGACATTGCCATGCCCTTGACACTTTTCGCGGTTACCATAGTTGCCATGTTTTTGAATGATAAAGTTGAGAAAAAGCTGAAAGTCACTTTTGAGGAGAGAGAATTCGGCGTTCGCGATGCTATAATGCTTGTAGCCGCCATAAGTGTAGCGGTCTCGGTTATAGTTTTTATCCCACAAATGGCCGTCGTAGCCGTATTCCTTTTCGCTTATTCCATGCTCCTATTCATGTTCACTTATATTTTCTCAAGTTTTAAAAAAGCCGGCGCCCAGCTTTTCTCCGCAGCCTTCCTCATACTCAGCTTTTTAGCAGCCACAGTTAGCCTCTTCAACTTATCCTCAATAAACGGCACGACTACTTATGGCGCCTTAGCCTTTTACTGCTTGTGCGGTTTTTCTTTTATAGCCTTGCTCTATGAAGAAGCAAGAGGACACACGAGGGAACGCTGGTATTTAGCAGTCTTGCCTCCAGCCCTCTTCATAATTCTTTATGCGTTTTACGGTAAAACCCCATTATGGTTTCCGTACCTGCTAAACTTGTATGGCGCAATATTCGCTGTTTTGATTATTTTATATCTTGGAAGCCTCTTCACATGGAAAACCACAGTGATTTTTGCAAGTCTCTTGACCGCGGTAGACATCATCCTTGTCCTCGTAACCAGAACCATGGTTTCGGCAGCCACCCATGTCTCCGCACTGCGGCTTCCCGTGCTAATAACGTTGCCAACTACCCCGCAAATCACAACACAATGGGGCATACTTTACATGTCCCTTGGTTTGGGAGACTTCTTCTTCGCCGGGCTCATAGCCATACAAACCTTTAAAAAATTTGGCAAAAACCTTGCAGTTTTTTCAGCTGTAGCCATGGCCGTATCTTTCTTCATTTTTGAAACACTAATACTGAACTTTGAATTTAGAGCTTTTCCGGGAACGTTGATGATTATTTGCGGGTGGCTGCCAATAGTAGCCTACAAAGTCTTGAAAGAAAGAAACAAATACCCGCAAACTGAAACCTTATAGGTCTTCTTCTGAAATTACCTCAATTCCATTCTCTTTCAGCAAGGCCGCAGTAATTCCGTATCCTTTGGCTGCCCCACCTGAAAAATTTTCATCGCTAACACGCCCACAACCACAGGAGGGACTTCCCTGCTTCAAAATAGCCTTTCTAACGCCAAACAATTTCGCTAGTTCTAAAACTTGTTTTGCTCCTCGCATAAAATTTTCAGTAACGTCTCTTCCAGACTTTGTGATTACACGGTCTCCTTTGAGCACTGCAGGCTCCCTTGGAGTAGGTAGACCACCCAGCTGTTCTGGGCAAACAGGAATAAGGGTTTCCGTTTTTAGCAATGCAACGACTTTTTCGTTAAGGGCACTTTCGCCATTGTATCTGCATTTTACTCCTAAGAGGCATGCGCTGCAAAGTTTCATGATATTTGATACTTTAAGCTGCGCTTAAATTTGTTTTCAGATCAATATTTTAAAGGGGGATGTTTTATCCGAAAAGTGCTCCGAGTCCTTCAAGCGCTGCTTCTTCTCTGGCTTTTTCCTCTTCTTCTTTCTTCTTCTTTTCTTCCTCTTTGGGTTTTGCCTCAGCTGCTGCTGGGGCTGCTGCCGCTGGAGCTGCTGGTGCAGCCATTGCCGTTGGAGCAGACTTAATGGCTTCGTCTATGTTAACCTCGGCTAGAGAAGTCACTAAGGCTTTAACTCTTACAGCGTCAACATTTATTCCTGCTGCTGTCAGAACCTGGGTTAGGTTTTCTTCGTTTATTTCTTTTCCAGCCTTGTGGAGGAGCATCGCAGCGTAAATGTATTCCATACCTTTTTCACCTCTATTTTCTAGTATTTTAACTTTTTTCAAACTGTTTAATCTTCTCTTCCAAACTAGATAATCTGCTACTTAAACTTAACATTTCAACATGCGCCTTTACTATGAGATCCTTTATGGTTTCTCTGCTGGGTATAGCCGCGCCTAACGCTAGGGCATATGCTTCCTGGTGAGCGAATTGCACTAAAATCGTTATGTTTTCTCTTGTTGGATAAGCTATGCCGATTGAAAGCTTGAAGGCTTCTGCCTGGGCATATTCAATTTGCTGCTTCGTTGCGTTTAAGTCTATTTTGAGCTGTTCACCTTCTATTATCAAGCCTTCGTCATACACAACTCTCATTACAAGACCGGCTTCAACGGGTTTTATTCCAAGTTTTGATAGGACGCTTGCAAGTCTTTCGGATATCACATCGCCTTTTCGCGCTACAAGCGTGTCTTTTGTTATCCAAACGCTTCCAGATTCAATTCTTGTTGGCAAACCCACAGCGTTTAGCTGGCTGATTATGGGTCCTGGGGGTTGTCCAGTGTTTCCAGCTGGGACAACCACATCAAAGGATGCCGTGTCGCCGGCCTTGGCTGTCATCAGCACTTTGCCTTTTTCAAGGAGGGAAGCCAGCTTAAAGGGATTAAGGTTTGTGAAGATGAAGACATTTGGACCTGTTAGATATTTCTCTAATTTTTTAAGTTCTGGTTTTTCTGGACAGTTTTCAATAGCTCTTTTCATCAAAGTGTTCTTTATGACGCGCATGTAAACGTCTGCCGCCAACTTCTTTTTGAATTCTTGAAGCTGGGAAGCTCTGACTTTTTGAAGGCTTGCTATGCCCACTGCTCTATATTGTCTTAGAAGGCTTGTTACATCTTCAACTTCGCTGGCTTTTTCTTTTAAAATCTGTTGAGACGGCAGACGCTTTCCCTCGCTTTATGGCTTAATTTTCACTGGAGCACCCATGGTTGTTTTTATACAGACCAATTTAATGTTTTTCATTCCTCTTTTCAATTTTCCTTCAAGAACCCTTAAAATAGCTTGTATGTTTTCCGCTATTTCCTCTTCTTTCATACTTTCGGTTCCAACACGGCACTGGATTATAGGCTGGTTCCGCATTCTTATAACAACGGTTTTGCGATATTTTTTCAGCAAGCTTTCAATGTCCGCTGTAGGTGGAACTGGAACCGGCATTTTCCCCCGCGGTCCAAGGGCAGCTCCTAAAATTTTGCCTACAAGAGGCATGAGGGGGGCTTCTGCCACGAAAAAGTCATATTCGCCAGCTATTTTCCTCAACTCCTTTTTCTTTCCAGCCAAACTTTCAAGCTCAGCCCTTTCAATGACTAAGTCTGCGTTAGCCTTTTTCGCCTTAAGCGCCAATTCTCCCGTGGCAATCACGCATACTTTGTTCGCCTTTTCCGGCAGTGGATGAGGCAATTCTACGTTTTCTTGAAGTCTACCTTCAGGAGACTTCATGTCTATTTCTTGCAAGTTCAGTATAAGTTCAACTGACTGAGCGAAGTTTCGCTTTTCAGATTTTTCTTTAGCCTCTTTAACTGCAGCTAATATGGTTTTTTGGTCTATTGGCATTTTGGGGCCCCGTGCCATTGATGGATTAGAAAGCCATTATAAAAATGTTCCCTTAGGCTTCACTGGCAGCGAATATTTGGTCGTACTTACCTTCGTCGATTTCTCGCATAACCTCTCTAGGGTCTTTTCCTTCAACCGTTACTCCCATGCTTACACATGTTCCCAGAATTTCTTTAGCCGCTGACTTCAACGTTTTTGAAAGCAGTTCTGGCCGCTTAATTTTTGCTATGCGAACAAGTTGTTCAAGGGATAGATTGCCGACTTTCTGCTTGTTCGGTGTTCCAGAACCCTTTTCGATTTTAAGTTCACTTACAATTAGGGCGGATGTCGTAGGGGTTCCAACATTGACTTCAAATTGTTTGGTCTCAGGGTCGACGGAAACTTTTACAGGAACTTTCATTCCAGCATAATCTTTGGTAAGCTCATTTATTTTGTTAACAACTGCCATAACATTTACGCCCAGAGGCCCTAGAGCAGGCCCCAACGGTGGACCTGCTGTTGCTTGTCCTCCGCTGACTAGCAATTCTACAACTTTTTTCTCAGCCATTATGTACCACCACCTTCGCTTTTTGCTTTTTCCACAAGCTTGACATAATCTGAATGAACGGTTATGGGCAAGGTGAAAGTGGCTTCAAGAAGCTCCAAGGTGACTTCCTCCTTAGCCTTGTCAACACGTGTTATTCTGGCGCGCATTCCCTTGAAAGGTCCGCCAGTAATCTCCACTATATCGTTCTCGTTTAGTTCTTCGATGACTGGTTTTCGAACAATGTACTTTTCAATTTCGGAGAAGTTGACGAAGTCCGAAACCCTGGACTTTACGTGTTTTACGCCTGCTATGGCTTGATCTACAAAATGCGGTCCTTCGGCTTCTATAAAGATATAACCTTTCAAAGTGTCGGGCACAAGGATTGCCTTCACTGGTATTTTGTTCATCCCTACTCTTGCCGCGACAAGCTTAGCTACATTTCTTTCTTGTCCTGTCGTGATGCTTACGGCGAAAACTTTTGTTGACCGTTTCTCCACAGTTTTTCCCTCTTGGCTTAGTAGGGGATTGCGCTGGTTAACAGTTTTATTATGAAACCTATAAGCCCGACGGCGCCTATGCCCAAGAAGCATATTTTTATTGATAGCCAAAGCTCGCTTTTTCCGGGTTTAACCGTCAGCTTTAATGTTCTTGCGCATTGCGATAGGAATGCCCTTAAGCCCATTTTCATCTACCAGCAAATTGCGTTCTGATAGATAAATATGCATTTCTATTAACTTTTCTATTCCATTTGATTAACTGTATAAATGTCTTTATGTGTTAAGTTTTTTGGAATTCAAGTCCTATTTTTTTAAGTGCTTCAATGATTTTTGGTTTGCATTCGCCTTTTATTCCCTTCCAGTCTAGAACAGCAAGCTCAACCTTTTCGAGGGTTTTCTCAACGCATTGTCTTAAAATTTCATCATCAATTTTGGAAATTGCATATTTTGGAATCATGTGACCGAAAGCTATCTTGTTTTCTAAAGCCATTCTAGTGAACTGCGCGTTATAGTGGAGCCCGCCGATTCCAAGAACTGCTTTTGACTGGCGCTCTTCAAAACTTGAAACAGCTTCCATTGCAGCGTGGGCAACAACCTCTGCTGCTTCCAAATCTTTCCACTGTTCAGGCGAGCTGCCTAATTCAACAAACATTGCGGGCACATCCAAGGAAGGGCCATGGTGAGTGCACTCATAGGAAACCTCGTATTTTAGCTGCCTTTCTTCAACGAGCTTTGCCATGGTTTGCAAAGCTTTTTTCATGGCGTTTGCTGGAGAAATTGAGACTTTCCGTGGGATTCCGCCCAAATCAGCGTCTCCGAGATTTCCTGGAGTGTGCACTGAAAGTGTTGGAGTTCCACTAATGCTGCTGTGCCTTGAAATGAAAATTACAAGTTCAAGTGTTGGAGAAAATTCTCCTATGTTTTGCGTGTAAACCAGTTCTTTGTCTAAAATGGCAAGCTTAACCTCTTTACCGTTGACTTCGGCAGCGTAAACATGGGATTCATGAAATTTTTCGTTCACTGGACTAAAATGGTAATTGTTTAGGATTTGTTTTGCAATGTTTATGCTTGCAAAGTCTTTTATCGACGCTGCGAGCAGAATCATTGATATTTTCCCAATTGCAAAAGGCGCTATCCACAGAAAAAGGTTTCCATAAAACTTATAATGGCTGAAACGTTGAAGCTAATGTTTGGAACGGTGAAAAAATGCATTTAATAAATTTTAAGAACTTGTCAAGCCAGCAGCTTATGGATATAATTGATAAGGCCATTGAGGTTAAGAAAAATCCTGAAAAGTATAAAGCGGCTTTAGAGGGCAAGTCTTTGGCTATGATTTTTCAGAAAACATCTACGAGGACGAGGGTTGCCTTTGAAGTTGCCATGACTCAGTTGGGGGGACATGCGCTCTACATTGATTGGAGAACGACAAACTTTACCATAGCCGACGTTTATGATGAGACTCAATATTTGTCTCGGAATGTGGATTGCATTATGGCTAGGCTTCTGCGGAACTCTGATTTGCAGGTTATGGCTAAGGCCTCGCGGGTTCCAGTGATAAACGGGTGCGACGAGAAATATCATCCAAGCCAAGCCATAGCCGACTTAATGACTATGAAGGAGAAGAAGGGCAAACTTGAGGGCTTAAAACTTGTTTACATAGGCATCCACAACAACGTTTGCAACTCACTCATTGAAGGATGCATAAAGACGGGAGTAAGAATAACCACAGTTACGCCGATATTTAACGAGCCTTCAAGGGATGATGAACTGCTTAAAAGCGCTGAGAAAAGCGGCTTATGGGAAACAAGTTTAGACGTTGAAGAAGCAGTTAAAGACACGGATTTCGTTTACACAGACACGTGGGTTGACATGGAATTCTTCACAGACCCAAAATTTTCTGCGGAAAAAGAAAAACGCCTCAAAATCATGATGCCCTACCAAGTGAACAAGAAACTTCTAGAAAAAAGCAACGCCTACATAATGCATGACATGCCAATACATAGAGGATACGAAATAAGCGCTGACGTCGTTGAAAGCCCCCGTTCGATAATATACGAGCAAAGCGAAAACCGCCTTTACTCAGCCAAAGCCATACTGCTGAAACTGCTTGAAAATTCTGAATAAAAATTTACGCGCTATTAATGTTTAGAGAGCGCAAACGTTCTTTCCGAGCTTACTAGGTATGGCTATCTGTATATAACTGAGTGTAATGTTTGAAGCGCGAAAAAATTATAAAAACGAAATTTTTCGGAAAAATTTTAGAGGATAGAAACTGTATGCACTGTTTCCTCAGCGTAATATTGTGTAGGCCTTGCCTGCGAAGTTCGACGATAATGGTGGGTGTTCGAAATGGGCATCCACGTTATCGCCGAATTTCAAGGGGTGGATCCACAGAAGATTTCCAGAGTGGAAACGCTTCGGACTGTTTTAGATAGAGTTGTTGCTAAGTCTGGCTTGCATGTTGTTTCTTCAAGTTTTCATCAGTTTGAACCTCACGGGGTTTCGGCGGTTTATCTTTTAACTGAATCTCACTTGAGCGTTCATACTTGGCCTGAATATGGTTACATGGCTTTAGACATTTTTACTTGTGGGGATGATGGTTCGGCTTTGAAAGCTTTTCAATTAATGTTGGACGAGTTTCAGCCTAAAAACGTAAAAAAGAGGGTGATTAGGAGGGAGGTTCTTGGAAAAAGTGAAGGCTAAAATCCTCCGCGAACTTGCAGTTTCAAATAAAACCATTTGGGAACTCCTCGAGAAGATTAATTGTCCCCTTAAAGACTTTGTTGCAGCTTTAAAGGAACTGCATGAAAAAGGCCTTATGGCTGTCGATGAAGGTGGTTTTTACCTCACTGAGAAGGGAAAAAGCGAAGTTAACCCTAAAAACTTAGATTTTAAGGGGGGACTCTGTCCCACATGCCATGGCAAACGCTTTATCCCGAATGGGAAATTCAGGGAAGTTCTGGAAGAATTCAGACGCATAACTGCTAATAGGCCCAGTCCAACCCTCGAGTTTTTCCAAGGCTATATGCTGGAACAAGATGTGATTGCAAGGGTTGCGTTGATGCATGATTATGGCGATTTAGATGGTAAAAGCATTGTTTTGATAGGCGACGATGACTTGTTAAGCATAGCCTTGGCCATAACAGGGCTTGCTTCGCGCATTACGGTTTTAGACATTGACGAAAGATTGGGCAGCTTCATAAAAAATTTTAACAACGACTATGGTTTCAATGTTGAATATGTCAGGTATAATGTTGCTGACCCGTTACCCAGAGAGCTTCACGGCGTGTTTGATGTTTTCTCTTCAGAACCTCTCGAAACTTTATCTGGTTTGAGGGCTTTTATCACGCGAGGCGTAACATGCCTAAAGGAGAACGGTGTTGGCTATTTTGGTTTAACTCTCTATGAGGCATCGCTAAAGAAATGGCTAACGGTGCAGAAACTTTTGGCAAGAATGAACTGCGTAGTCACAGACATTATCCAAGGTTTTTCAACTTACCCAATGGATTACGGCACTGCAAACTATGAAACTTTTGTGCATAGCTTAGGCTTTAAAGTTGGCAGAAACCCGGGCATAAACTGGTATAAATCGGCCCTATTTAGGTTTGAAGCGCTTGGCAAGGCAAGGCTTCCATTGGATGCGGATAAGAAGTTAAAGATAAAATCCATAGATCCATACGAGGATTTGACCCATCCGATGTTGCACCATGAAATTCTGGAGAAACTGAACGCCAGGAGGACAGAAATATTGTGATATGCGGTGTAAGAGGGATTACATGCCATCAAAGAAAGCGAAACTGTCAAAAACTGTTCTTGCAAACGTGAAGATTCGGCATGCCAGCGAAGAGTATTTACAGCAAATTGTTAAGTTGTCAGAGAAGCTTGGAAAGGATGAAAGCGCCATGGACTCTATGATAACGCCTCTTCCCAGCGAATTCCAAAGCCCAAAATGGATTCTCAAAAACATTAAGGGTGAAAACACCATTGTCTTTGTTGCCGAAGTTGAGGGGAAAATTGTTGGCTACTCGTTGGGCTGGGTTAGCCAACCTTGGGGTTACAAAGGCAAGAGGGGTTACATCTGCGACTGTTTCGTCGAAGAATCTTATAGGAGGTATGGTATAGGTAAAGCCCTCATTGAGAATACGCTTAACTGGTTTACCGAGAAAGGCGTAGAATGCGTAGAAGCAGATGTTTACTCGGCTAATGTTCCATCTCTAAGGTTATTCAAAAAATTTGGTTTTAAAGAAGTGTTTAAGAGGCTGCGCTTAACGGTTAAAAAGCCTTAACATCTTATTTCAGGATCATGTCCACAAACTTTTCAGGCTTGAACTCCTCTAAGTCGTCATAACTCTGCCCTGTTCCAACAAACAGAATGGGTTTTCCAGTGATGTAGGTTACGCTTAGGGCTGAACCGCCCTTGACGTCAGCGTCAACTTTAGTCAGTATTGTAGCGTCTATACCTACGCTTTTGTGAAACTCTTCAGCTTGCATTACCGCATCGTTTCCAGTTAAAGAGTCAACCGTCAAAATTGTCAAGTCGGGATTTACTATGCGCTTGATTTTTGCAAGTTCGTTCATCAAGTTTCTGTTTGTCTGCATTCGCCCAGCAGTGTCTATCAAAACAACATGTAATCCATGAGCCTTGGCATGGCTTATGGCGTCGTAGGCTACTGCCGCGGGATCTGCACCATACTTATGCCTTATAATCCGCACACCTATACGTTTGGCATGCGTTTCTAACTGTTCAATTGAGCCTGCCCGGTAAGTGTCACTGCATGCAAGCACAACCGTATAGCCCTTTTTGTTTAAGAGCCGGGCAACTTTGGCTATTGTCGTCGTCTTTCCAGTGCCATTTATTCCGACAAATACAATCACAAAAGGTTCATTCTTTTTCCGCTTTTCTTCCACAGCCTTAAAAAAGTCTATTTTGTTGTTTGTGCGCATAACTTCCAAAAGCACTTCGCGAAGGTTTTTCTCCACAATTTTCCTCCGATCTTCAAGCCGTTTAACCTGAACTCCGTTTAAGCGTTTTTCCATTTCGTCGCATATGCGCTCCGCCACGGGAACGGCAACATCATTTTCTATGAGGTTTAGCTTAAAATCCGAAAGTATAGGGCGAAGGTTTTCAGGTTTAAGCTCCGTCGTTGCAATTTTGGTTACAAGGCCGCTTAAACCAGATTTCAGCTTCTCAAACATTCTTTGGAGGGTTCCCCTTTCTAAACTTCGCGGCCAATTCCTCAAATCTCTCTCTATCTTCGTTAATTCTCTCTACAATTTGTGAGAATTGCTGTTGAAGCGAGGTTCTAGTTTTTTCCAACTCCTCAAGTCTTTTATTAATCATATCTTTTGCTTCTTGCATGTTTTTTTCAACGGAAACACCGGCGCCTACTCCAACGGTGACCTTGTCGGGGTTTTCAAGCTTCGCTTTTATATATGAACCGCCGCCTATTGGAACAAGAAGTTCTACGTTTTCCTGCTGTTTCTCAAGTCCTTCCAAGGTCATACTTGCATAGGTTAAGTCAGCTATCATAGTGTTTACCATGTTTATTCTCGAGTTCAAGGTTTCTGCAGTCTGCTCTAGGATGCGCATTTCTACACTTAGCCGTCTAAGCTCCTCTTCAACTTTTTCAGCCAATTTTCTCTTCTCCGGCTATTAATTTCCTTATTAATGGGTTTTCAATCTCTTGAACGGGGATTTCTTCAACTTTTACTATTTTTATGTGGAACCTTTTGACACGATGTCTACTGCCCAGTTCCGTGTAGACTTTTTCCACGGCTTGTTCCGGCTTTAATGCTATAACCTCTTTACTGAAATTGGTTTTGAGGTTTGGTTTTCGAATCTCTCCAATAACTCTGAAAACCTTCAATTCACCCATCTTCCTCAACTACACCCAAAGCATGTCCAATTATAAACATTTCTGGACCAGTAGTCAACGAACCAACAATAGCCGCGTGACTATTGCCGATTAACCCTGTTCCCACGTAAGGTATTCCACAGTTAACCGTGCACACATCAACCGGAACTTTCAGAACGTCTTCTAAAAGTTTGCGTTCAGAATCCTTTAACAATGGATGAGCTAAAACGCCCTTGTTTGTTGCAACCGCCAAAGAACCCACATATGGCAGCTGCGCAATTTCGCCTGGAACAGCCTCAACGCCAAGAGTGTCAGAGATTTGTTTAACCTCGGAAGCCTTAAGCCTTGGATCCACAACTGCGCCGTAGTCGTTTGCCAAAACCATATTTCCAAACGCTGTCTTCTTAGTTTCCATTATGGTTATGTCTCCGTCGAAGATTGCCTTTATGGCGTCAACTTCTTCGTCTCTTACAAAGTGAGGGAGTAAAATTCCATTGGAGTTTGCACACGCGAGGGCGCCAACAAGAATTGAACCGCCTATGGTCGTGTGTATAAGCTTCACTTTCAACCAGCTTCCTATCCTCTCAGCCTTTTTGACTGAGATGAATTTTGGGATTACCACCATTTTCTCGGTGGCTAACGAATACACCCCAATGCTTGCACTTCCAAAAAGGCTTGCGAAGTAGACCGCCAAAATCAGTCTCCTTCAGCCAAATAAACGGTAACGTTGCCATCCTTGTCCTTCGTGGCTCTTATGCGGATTTTCCTTGGAGGCTTCTCAATGCCTCTACTCCAAACTTTTTCGTTAACCTCATTACTTACAATGAGCCTTCGGGTCTCGCTCTCTTCTTCATCAGCACTTTCTTTTCCAGTTTCAAGTTTCATATGCCTCTTAACAAAATCCTTTATTATCCTCATCGCTTTAGGAGCCCTCTTATTTGGGGGCATAAGCCAAGCTTTGCCCAAGGAAATTGTGTAAAATCTTTCTTCAACGATTTCCTCTTCAACCTCTTCTTTCGCCTTAGGCTTGGCTTCCTCCTCTAAAACCTCTTCTTCTGCGGCTTCTTCCTCTTCGAATTCTAAATTTTCTTCTTCAGCCTCTTCAAATTCTTCCAATTGCCCACGCGTTTCTTCAGCTTTTACCTTGTCTACTTCGTTTTCCATTTTCTTCACCTTAAGCTTTTATTTTCCGCGTCCTCCATTGTCTCCTCTTAGGATGTGTTCTAAATTTTCCAGCAGTTTTAGCTATAACCCACGTTGGAACAGCCTTTTTCTGTTTCCCAGCCTTTGCCAGCCGTCTCTTTTTTGCTGTAGGTTTAGTTCGCGCCATCTTCACATCCTTCTTATCTTCATTTCACGTCTTCGAGATTGCAGCTGAATTAGTATTTGTTTAAGCTGCTCATCCGTTAAGGGTATTGGTAATTTTCCACTCTGGGCAAGCTGAATAAGCTGCAACTCAAGCTGAGCTGTAAACTCGGGCTTAACAAGTTTTAGATTCGCAAGCCTCTGTCTGGCTTCCGGCGTCAATATACTCTTCAATAAGGCTTGCTTCTGCATCTCGATTTGCTGCTCCATTTGAGCCCTTTGCTGCTCCTCATCGATTCTCCGTTGCAAAGCCAAAAGTTTTCTTTGACGCAGCTCTTCAAGTTCTTCTTCGGACATTTCACCCGCCTCTTTGGTACTTCTCTAATGCAGGATTTTCTTTCACCAAGTCTTTCTTAACTTCCTCAGCTATTTCTTCCAGAAGCTTTCTTCCTTCCTTTGTAATTCTTCTTCCTTTATTCTGAAACTTTTCAACCAACCCAGCGGCTTCAAGCTGCTGCAGAGCCTTTCTTATTATTGCCCCACCGGCTTTTACAACATGTTCTGGTCTAACTCCATAATCCTTTCTTCCGCCATACTCAGCACGCAGCCTTTCTATGCCAACTGGCCCGTGAACGTAAATTTTTCTAAGCAGCGAAGCACAGCGGATATACCACCAATCGGGATTTTCAGGGGGTTTTTGAACATGAGCCCCCGTTTTAACAACGCTTGCCCATGGGGGCGGTGTTACTTCATCTACATTTTCCTTTAGATGGTTAGCTAGTTTTTGAATGAACTCGTGTACTGGAACATCATTTGGGGTTGGCAATTTTTTTCCTCTCGTTTTCTTTTCAGTAATTCACCAAGCCTAATATAAAGGCTTTCACTTTTTTAAGCCTCTTTGTCGACGTTTATAGAGCACAAAAGTATGCCCTCTAACTTCAACTAAAGCGGCCTCTGTGTGCCTAGCAATAGTGGATGCGATCTCATTAGCTTTGCCTTCGCCGAGGGCGCTTTTTAAAATTTTAATTTTCACAACTTCCCTTCTCTCCAACTGCTTTTCAATTTCTTTAAGCAACTCTTGTGAAACTCGTTTTTTACCAATCCAAACTGTAGGATTCTCTTCGCTTAACTCGCTTTTAAGGCGGCGTTTCATCCCAGCGGTAAGTTTACTCAAAACTTTTCACCTCCTCTGCCTCAACGGTATCCGCATTGACTTGCCACACTTTAAACATGTAATCACCACGTGAGGCTCCCTTCGTTGTTTAATTCGAACACGGCAACCAACGCCCGGCAAAATGAAACTTTTACAGTGGCGACAAACCTGACGTCTATACTCTTTTGGCAACCGAATTCTTGCAGCCATGGCTATCCTACGAGCGATATCAACATAACGCTGAGCTAAAAGAGGGGCTTCCTTACAGATTTCCCTCGCCAAAAGGAAAAGAGTTTGAATACGTTGCCTAGCTATACGCTTAACAGCAACATCCATATTTTAACAACACTCAACCCTAAAAACGCTTTTACAATTATAAAGTTAGCTCTCAAAACATAAAAAGAAAGCATGCAAGCCATAAAACAATTAGTATGGGGGGGTTAGGTTAGACATCAGTTTAAATTCTCAGAATTTTTCCTTCTAATTATGGTCACAGCCTTTCTCTGTAATTATTACTCGATGTAAGTAATTATGATAATAAGAAAATACGAAATCACTTAAAACTTTAGAATCTTCGGATTTTTATGGTCAAGTATTTGACGCAACCTGTATACGTCAAGACATCTTCACAATGCGGCACCAATGCACATTACAGAGGCGGATTGTGTTTCATGAAATTGACAGTTTTAAACGCTCGAGTAAAATCAAAAGTCACCCAGAATTTGAAGTTAATTTTCTGCGATTCTACGCTCAAAACGAGCGAAATTTGAGCGAATCTGATATCGCGAATATGGTGCGGGGGGTGGGATTCGAACCCACGGAGGCCTACGCCAGAGGATCTTAAGTCCTCCCCCTTGTCTTAGGCTTTCTGGCACCCCAAACGGGCGTACGGCCTATTTAGACCTGGCTCGGGTACCCCCGCACCTATGCAATATTCTGAAATTGCCTTGTGCAGTTTAAGTTTTATGTTTCAGAATATTTAAGTTGTAATTTTATTTATCTAGTTGTGGGCGGGTAGCCTAGTAAGGATAGGGCGCAGGCCTCCTAAGCCTGTGGTCGTGGGTTCGAATCCCACCCCGCCCGTTATGAACGAACCCCGGACACTCCTACTTGCGCTTCTTGAAGATCTTAGCGCCGTTATAATCGCATACGTATTCAAAGCCTGCCTCGACGAGCCTGCAGATTTCCTCCTCGGTGCGGGCAACTTTCGCCACGTATTCATCTTCTTTGAAGTCGACCAAGTGGGTGTAGATCAGCGTGTTTCGTATATTCTTATGGCCGAGCATTTGCATCACGTGGAGGATATCCTTGGTTTTGGCGTACTCCATGGTGGCCTTCCAATGTCTAAACGTGTGGAATGTTATTTGCAGAAGCCTCGGGTTTTCAGTTTCTTAGCCAATTTGAGCCTTTGCCTCGCGAAGCTCTTCCTCATAGCGTCAACTGTAATTCCGAAAACTCTTTGGGAGGTTTTCGGTAAGGCGCTTAACATCGCTGCAAGCTTATTCGATATCCTAAGCATCCGTGCGCTACTGCCCTTTTCTGGAGCAACCCTTACAACGTTTCTCTCAAAGTCCACGTCAGTCCACTTTAAACGGCAAGCTTCTCCGCATCTCATGCCCGTTTCCTTAAGGAGCTGTAGGAACGCCATCAGCCTTTTCGTGCACGCGCATCCTGCTATGAGCTGGTCGATCTCCGCCTCCGTTGGTATGAACGGCAACTTTTCAACCCTACGATATTTCGGCGGGTCCCACTTACCGCCGAAGGTGAGCAAGAAAGTGTTGTAAGCCTCGACTGCAAGCTCCTTCCTTCCGTCGCTACAGTTTAGCTTAACGATAGCTTCCTTAACGGATTCGGGATCGTAGAGGTTTGCTCCGAGCTTCACAAGCCTTTTTAACAGCTTAACGCGTCCTTGAATCGTTGAATCCGCATAGCCCTGCCTTTTAAGCTTCAACGCGAACTCCAATATCTTCGCGTCGCCACTCGCGTCGCCTCAAGGGGGTGGATTTTGGATCTGGGAAGTCTCCGTGGCCCCCGCAACCCGCGCCTCCTCGCTCGAGACTGCGGCCAAAGTTTTTCGCCCCGACTTCCGAGGTGCATACTCGGCGTGTACTGTTATAGTCACAGAAGGTATTTAAGCTTTGTCCTGTTACAGTACGACCGTGCGAAGCTACATCTTCACGGCCAAGGAAAGGGAGGTCATTAAAGGGTTCTTCGAGGGAAGGGTTAAGCCCAGCGACGATATCATGCGTCAAATCGTCGTGAGGCTTAGGTCGTTCAAGGACCTCGCTGAAGACGTCCAGCTCTACCTTCGGCTGAGAGAAGCGATATCCGCAAAGCCGGCATAACCAGCGTTGAACGCTGGAACCGTCAGTCAGATAGCGCAATCCATCCTTGTAGAGCTTTTGTGAGCCGCATTCAGGGCAGGCCGGAGGCCGATTGAGTGGCTGGTCAGGCGGGTCGGCAGCGCCGTCCGACTTCCGATCGTTTAACCCGCTTCGCCGAGTACGCGCCCCTTCATCGTCGGGAATGGTTATGGCCTTGCTTCCGCCCGCCTTGAAGATCACCCTCCTATCTAGGATCATCGCCGTGACCATGGATGAGCCGATGAACTACATATCAATTTTTGTCATTGTCAAAAGTCAAACTTTTATATGAATTCCTCGTGGAGATTATGGCGGGGGTTTGCCATGGCGACGGCGAAGGCCATAGAAGTCGTCATTAAGCTCCTTAAGGAGGAGAGGGGGAGGCCTCCATTCAAAGGATCCTAGGGGCCGTAGGCAAGAATAAGGAGAGGACGCTTTACAGGGTATTAGAAGGCCTTATAAAAGCGGGATTGATCAAGAGGTCCTCTCAAGGCTTTTACAAATGGGCTGAAGCTGTTGAATTAAGCGCAGAGGAGCTAGACTTTTCCATCGGACACGCGTACGTATTGAGCCATAGCATCATCATGATGCTTGGGGGTTATCTGCGTAAGACGCCTAAGGGGGAAGATTACGATAGGGGTAAAGCCCTCGAATACATGGAAC
>WUQU01000065.1 GCA_009889605.1 Candidatus Bathyarchaeota archaeon
ATTGTTCATAACGGCGACATGATCCGAAACACTGAGTGCTTCAGATTGGTCGTGCGTAACGTAAATAAACGTGATGCCTACCTTGTCATGAAGATTATCAAGTTCAATTAGCAATTCCTGTCTCAATTTTGCATCAAGTGCACTCACTGGCTCATCGAGAAGAAGTACTTTTGGTTCGTTCGCAAGTGCTCTTGCAAGTGAAACGCGCTGTTTTTGTCCTCCCGAGAGTTGTGTTGGCTTCTTTTTTGCATGTTCTTCCAATCGAGTGAGTGATAGTAGCCATTCAACTTTTTCTTTTATCTCGTTTTCAGATAATTTTTTCAATCTTAGAGGAAAAGCTATATTTTCATAAACAGTTAAGTGCGGAAAAAGTGCGTAATTTTGGAATATCGTATTCACTGGTCTCTTATTTGGTGGCAAGTGAATGATGCTTTTATCATCGAGTAGAACATCGCCATCATCCACATCTTCAAGGCCAGCGATTATTCTCAACAATGTCGTTTTACCACAGCCAGAGGGACCAAGGAGAGAAAAGAATTCATTTTCTCTGATTTCAAGGTTAATATTCTTCAATACGTGAAAATCTCCAAAGTACTTATCGACTTCGACAATGCTCACGCTACTTCCAGGCAACTCAACCACTCCCAAAAAACGTTAGATTTTCATTAATAAGCTACAAACCAAAAAGGTATAGCAGGGCGAGGAAGAAAATTATTATCAGAACAAAAGATATGGATATAAGAACATATGACCAACTGAACGCAGCAAATATATGAAAGATTGTAGTAAGAGCAAAAAAAATATTCGCATATCTCAATTTAAGCGGTATTACTTTCACGCCAATATAAGCGAGAAACAGGAATCCTAATATTATTAAGACCAATCTCATTATTTAACCTCCTTGCATTCAACATCACCTTAGGGTTATGTTTAATTCAGTAGATGAGTTCGTCCGCAGAAATGTTTAGGAACTTAACTCTCACTGTACCGTCTCTCACATACAGACAGCTCAGTGAAGCATTGTCAAGTCCAAAGTTCAGATGCAAAGGTGGAACAAGACCGAGAACTTTGGCAATTAACATCCTCAACGCAATTGCATGCGAAACAATTATAACATTTTCATTCGGATAGTGAACTATTATTTCTGACAAAACTTGGGACATCCGTTCTTGCACGCTTGCTAGAGATTCTGCCCCATCTACATTTG
>WUQU01000066.1 GCA_009889605.1 Candidatus Bathyarchaeota archaeon
TATATTAGCTATAACCTTAAACACCGCATGGTGAAAACTTCCTTGAACAAGAACGTGGCCTTAACCTCTTTGGCATGGGGACTATTCTTTGTCTGGATGGGCATATGCTGGGTTGCAGGAGAATATTTTGGCATCAGCATGACATCCTACGTGGCTTTAGGAGCCGGCCTCATCTTAATAGGGCTAAACATGGCGAGAACAAGTCTAGGAATGAAATTAAGCAAATTCAGCCTATTCATAGGCATAGTAGCCATCGCCTTCAGCGGAACCGCACTCATGGGATACACTCTGCCCTTCTGGCAAACCATAATAATCCTGATAGGCCTATTTATAATCGCAGAAGCCATATCATCCTTAAGAAAGGCAAAATAAAAAAACAAATTTATAGTACAAAACAGCCCTCTGATAACAACATCAAAACACAAGGATAGACAACCATTGAACAGTTCAGCAATAATCCTTGCAGGAGGCCTCTCAAAAAGGTTTGGACAAGACAAGGGATTAGTCCCCTTAGCCGGCAAACCCTTAATAAAACACGTTACCGAAACCGTCAACCCCATAGTTAACGAAATAATAGTGGTTGTAAACTCTGAAACCCAAGTTGAAGAATTCTCAAAAATCCTAGGCAACGTGAAAATCGTTGTCGACGCCTGGAACACGCATGGCCCCCTTGTTGGCGCCGCAACAGGCTTCAAAACAGCAAGAGGCGAGTATGGGCTTATGCTTCCATGCGACACACCGCTGATCTCTAGAGAGGTTTTAACGCTTCTTCTCGACCTGTGCATAAACAGGAATGCGGTTATCCCCCGCTGGCCAAATGGCTACATAGAACCTTTACACGCCGTTTACCGCGTAAAACCAGCATTATAAGCCGCTGAAAGCGCCCTAAAAGAAGGGAAAACCGACATGCGTTCCATGATTGAAAAATTGCGGGGCATACGCTACGTTTCCACACTTGTGCTCCAACAGTTTGACCAAGATCTCAAATTATTCACTAATGTCAACACGCCTTTGGACTTGAAAAAGGCTGAACAACTACTGAACCATGGAAAGTCTAATACTTTACTGAGGTACAATAGTACTAAGAGAGCTGCAAAGGTAAATAGGCCAGGCAGCAAAGCAAAGGAGCCTAGACCGAAAAGTCTGAAGCCGAAAGCCCGTATAATGATGGGGTTAGATGTAAACGCGTAGAGCAGCAGTGTTGCTGAGAATATTATTAGGCCTACGGTGAATTCCGAGCGCATTTTCCTGTAGAGGTCAGCATATATTAGCACTAGGAAGATTATAATGGTTATGTTAATTGTTGAAATTACTGTTTTTGCTATGTAGAAGAATTCAATGTCTCCGGGAATGTAAGATGGGTGTTCTGGAGGTTGCCATGGAAGACGTGGAGACCAGAAGGTTGAAGCTGCCCATGTGGCTGCCAATATAGCTACCACTATAATGGTAGGCAAAAGTATTAGCAACAGCCAAATTCTTGATTTTTGGTTCATTTCATGATTCATTTGCTTTTCCTCCTTTTCTACTTTTTCCAAATTTTCTTCACAATCTCCTCAAACAATGCGTAATTTTCCTCCATAACCGGGGACAAGAAATAGGTGGTGCCGTACCCTTCGCCAGCAGAAACTATTATCTTAACTAGGGCTGTTATTGAAAAGCCTTAAGGCGACCGTTAGAAGTTAAAGTGAACCGTAAGTTTCTCTTTTTTATATTTTTAAGTCATATTGATAAATGGCAAGGTTATACCTTTCCGCGTTTCTACATATTTAATTAATTTGTTCAATATGTGGAGAGAAGCTGATTCGGTCATAACCACTTTCCTCATTAAATAGGTGTATAATTTTGTATAATTCTGAAAAATTCTTTAATATTTCCTATAATGTTGCTCAAGGCTTGAGCCTATTTAAAGGGTGAAGTGTTTGGGAGCTTTGACCAGAGCGGTTGAGGATGTTTCGAGAAGGAAAATAAGGACATTTTTGGTGATAATTGCGTTAAGTTTCTCTATAGCCATTATGGTTTCTATTCCTGCTGGTGTTACCGCAAATCAGGAAGCTACACAGAATATAAGCGAAGAGTACAGCACACTTATAAGCGATATACAAAAGGAAATTAACAAGACGTCAACGTTAATTGAGGTTAGGGCTTCATCTGGCAGACCATCTGTTATGCCGTCTGGTGCGCCACCGTCTGGGTTTGGACAGCAAGGACAGCAGGGAACGACCTTTATTAACGAAACCGTTGTCGACGAAATTCGTTCCATCGATGGCGTTAATATCACTGTGCCATTCTTGGAAGTTTCATCTGAGGAAACAACCAACGAAACCATGAACACACCAAGAGGAAGCTTCACGATTTCTAGGCCTCTTTACACGATTATCGGCGTTCCTCTGAATGCTTCCTTAATAGAGAGTTATACTATACTGCCAACAAACATAACGGCAGGGAGAAATCTTTACGAAGGGGATAGTGGAGTTCTCATCATAAGTTCCAACCTCTCGGATTACCTTGGAATAAGCGTTGGCGACAAGATTGAGGTTTACGGAGAATATTTTTCGGTTGTAGGAATCTATGAACCCACGGTTCAAACCACCACCGAGGCAAGGGCCGTTTACGGAAACATCTTCACATCTCAGATGCGAAGCTTATACCTGAACATTTCTGATGTTCAAAGGATAACTGGCAATATGGGAAACGTGAGCAGGCTTGATATATATGCAAAAGACGCCTCTTACGTGGATGGAATAGCTGAAGTGATAAAAACAGCCTATTCAGGGCTTTATGTTACCACCTATAAAGATCGCTTACAGAACTTTGAGCGCACTCAAGAAATGTATCAAATCACTCTGGAAAATGCTGAGGCTTCTCTTAGTCAGATGCAGGCGGTTGCCTTCTAAGAAATCGTAATAGTTGTTGCCGCCACAAGCCTAATCGTCTTATTTACAATGCTTTACACTGTGCGTGAAAGGACAAAGGGGATAGGCATCCTTAAGGCCATAGGGTTCAGCAACTGGAATGTTATGAGCCAATTTATGCTTGAAGGAATGCTGATAAGCCTTATTGCTGGAGTGATTGGCATCGCTATAGGAATAGTTGGAGCGCCTTTATTTTCATCCCTTCTGCTTCCCACTGTTAACCCATTTAATACACAGCAGCAGGAATTTCCTGGACAAACTGAGATAATAGACGCTACAGTAACACTGGGAACCCGACCCCAATCATAAAGTGGCCGTTAACCGCTTCACCCACTTTTATGGGTTCTTCCATGTTGCATTTTAAATGAGTTTAGGTTGCCGCAAAAGATTGTTTGCCTTGCAATGGTTTCTAGGTTTAACCTCTCGTTACATTTTGGACAATGCCGCACTTTGCGCCATTTTTAAAGGAAAAGTTTTTAAGCAATTACTACAGCAAGAACTTTTTTAACATGTCCATGTTTAATTCTGGA
>WUQU01000067.1 GCA_009889605.1 Candidatus Bathyarchaeota archaeon
AGTAGGTTTTGGTGTAGTTATGGATGGGTGTTTAAGGGTTTTGTTGGATTTTGGGAGCGTTTGAAGAGGGTTTATCGCGATAGGGTTGTAAGGGTTTGGCATATGTTTTTGAGAGGTGAGTTGGCGGTTAGAACAGAGGTTTGGGAGCCTTGGATGTTGAAAGTTGGTTTAGGACCGCCTGTTTATTATCGGTTTAAGGACGGAGTCCTAATCAAATGTATTACTAAGTTGTTCTAGTAATTCATTGTATGTATTTTTACGAAAGGTTTATAATATTTGAATTACACTTGTAAGGTGGTGAATTAAAAGGAATGTCGAGCGCCGTCGTCCTTGCGCGGGTGGAGCCCGCAATTAAGGCGTTGATAAAGGAGCGTGTTGAAAAAGAGGGCAGAACCGTTTCGGATGTTACCCGAGAGTTGATAGAGAAGGGGTTGGAGGCGGAAAATCTGCGCAGAACGGTTGAATTGCTGGAGAAAGAGAAAATCAGGCTTGAAGACGAAAAAAAGGCTTTGTCGGAGAAGTTTGCGTCGTTGGCTGAGGAAACTGTAAGGGAGAGGGAGGAGGTTAGAAGGTTGCTGAATGAGGTTGGCGGGAAAGTTGACGCGGTAAAGCTGGAGCTTAAAACGCTTCTGCAAAGCCGTCAAGGTCGAAAGCGAACAGGGCTTTTCGAAGCTGTTTTCAGGCTTTTTTCGGGAGAAAAACGGAAACCTGACAATCCGTGACGGGCTAAACGGTTATCAGCTTCGCTATTTCCGGGCTAACATTGCCAACCAATATTGAATACCTATCCCTGATCAACGTTTCAATCGTCTCCGTCTCCGTAAGGTTCATTTTGCGGCTTAAAACATCCAGCATCTCCGCAATTTGTTTATCCAGCTTGTAATATTTGCCAACCCAGTTCTTTCTTTTCACGCTTCTCCCATCCAACTTTAAAAGGCTATTCGGAGAAAAACCTCTTAAGCTTAGTGTATATGTTAAACATTAAAACGTATAAAGCAGCCTCGTTTTCGCTTACATACCTCCGCAGCTGATCAGCCACGAAGTTTCTAAACATTCTAGCCTGGGGATAAACGCTTATCAAATCATCAACAATCGACAAAACAACGTTAACCAGCTCTTCCCTGCGCGTTTCACACGCTTCAACCTTCTCCACTTTCTCAATCTCCCTTAGCCCTGCCCCGCCCTGGCCAAACACAAGGCCCAACCGCCATGTCAAGGGCTTTAGACGCTATACCCGAATAATATCGGGCAAGATCCTCTCTTTTCGCCTTCTTCGACGCGGTTACCAGCGCCCTTGCCCTAACATAGGCTGCCCTCAGTCCGTCACAGCTTATCCGGCCTTCTCCTGGCCTTCCAACTTTAACGCAGATTGGAAAAGCTAAACGTGCAGGATCCAGAAAACATCTAGGCCCATATTTCTGCATCAGCTCATAACGCTCACTCGGCGTTTTAGGCTTGTCAGCCTCCCACGTCCACCTATCCCTTACTATTTCCCCTTCTATATGGGTTGAAAGCTTAAGCCTACCCCTTGAAAGATACGTTGCTATTTCCTCTTCAAGCTCCTCTATTTCACGGGAATGAGCTATGCCAAACTTTTCCATTATTTTAAGCCTTAGCTTTCTCAATTTGGCTGCTTCCTCTCCATTCGACTGCTTTTTAAGCAAATTCTCTGCATATTTTTCAAATTCGCTTTTTAAAGAAAT
>WUQU01000068.1 GCA_009889605.1 Candidatus Bathyarchaeota archaeon
ATAAGAGAAGTTGGTACAAATACAACACCACCAACTGAAAGAACTCTAAAAACCGCCACTCAGACGGTAATAATCGTTGAGCCGGCTAAGGAAGCTACTTCCTTGGCCGTTTCTATCGATACAGCTGCTACAAGTACTTCAACGCAAATGAACCAACAAACAGCCGAGCAGGAAGGAAAAGGAAAGAAAGATGAAAACTCACAGATGATAAAGCTCGAAACAGAAAGCAACGAGACGGCAAACGTTAATGTTCAACAGCCGCAAAAACAGTCTCAAGAACAAAGCACTCAAGCACAAGCGAAAGGCGAAAAACAAGAACCGCAACAGCCAGAGACAAATACTTATTTGAAAGACATCACAAAATTCGACTACAACCTTCTTGTTTCAAGGATGGCTGAGAACTTTCCTGAAAGTGTGCTAAGGACTGTATATCTCTACGCAGTTGACGGTGAAACGGCTTTAAAGATTGCAAAGTTGACGCAGAACTATGTAATAGATAGATCTGGTTCGAAATACTACGTTTTGACCTTAAATAACGTAATGCCAGAACTTAACCCTTCAAAGTCGATTTACACAATCACTACTGACCCAATCTCAAGCTCGAAAGACGCTTTCAAATCAGTCGTAAATCTTAGAACTGTCGGAATCAGCGCATTTAGTATAAGCACAAAGTCCGGTTACATTATCTGCCTTGGAATATTCACTTCTGAAAATCAAGCGAAAAGCTTCTATTATTCACAGGATTGGACCGAATTGTCGAGATACGGTCACGTAAAAGGCGCGAAGGTATCTAAAATAGGGCAGTAATCACATTAAGTGATTAGAGCGTACAAGTGCGGGGGAATCTCGGGGGGACTTTTTTGTATGATATTTTCAAACTTCGATAGAAGAAATAGCGGAGAAAACACTTCTAGTTCGCTGTTTGAAAATATAAAAGCACTGCACAAGAAGGCATCTGCAAGTCAAAGAGCATTCTTTATACTCTTTGCTTTGATTATAGTTCTCTCTGGTGTTTTGTATCAACCGAGCTATAACAAACTTGTTCAAGAAAGTGTCTACGGGCAAGAAGAAAATCTAGAAGTAGCCGCAGAATCGGCACAGAGGAAATACACTTCCTCAGTTATAGACATCAACACCGCTTCACTTGAAGAACTCCAGACACTTCCGGGAATAGGTCCTTCAAAGGCGCGGGCCATTGTAAAATACAGAGAAAAGCAACAGTTTTCGAAAATTGAAGATATCATGAACGTTCCAGGAATAGGCGAAAAG
>WUQU01000069.1 GCA_009889605.1 Candidatus Bathyarchaeota archaeon
CACGAGGACACTCGGAGTCTTAATAGGAAGTGGTGTTGCAATGGTAAATGCTCTTGACATGGCCGCTAAGGCTTCCAATAACCCGAGGTTTATAGCGATAATATCTAAGGTTACTGATGAAGTTAAGGCAGGAAGTGGCCTTAAAGAAGCTTTAAGGAAGACTAATATTTTTCCACAGATAGTTTATGAAATGGTTGGAACAGGTGAGCAAACTGGTCAGCTCGACACTGTGATGGAGAAGGTTGCCGATTTCTATGAAGAAGAGATACTATCTGACACAAAAAAGTTGGTCAGCCTTATAGAACCGATGATGATTGCATTCGTTGGTCTTTTTATTGCTTTTATCGCCTTTACTATGTACTCAACAATTTTCCAAATGCAAGGACAGTTTGGAAGATGAATGGAAGATGAGAATAGTTCGCAATGATGTAATAACACAAGTGGTGGGTGACCATAGTGAATATAGTCGAACTAAGCGTGGTCATTCTCATATTGGGGATGCTTTTTACTTTTTTCGTAACAACATTTCTTAATGCAGCAGACATTGATTTATCGAACCAATATGTCGAAACAGCTGTCTACTCTGGATTATGGAAGGGAGAATTGCAGAAAACATATAAATCTAATGAATGCTTGGTTATCTCCACGAGCATGTTTTCTTTTATGCGACCTACCGAACCAACTCTTTCGAACCTCATAGTTATGTCTTTCAAGTGGGTAAGGTCAGATACTTACAACTCTATTGCAGTAGAGCCCATATTTTTGAGTATCTCAAGTAACTCTTCGGGGGTGAAATAGTGGGACTGTTCCGAAAACGAGTAGTTGCGTACAACAGAAATGAGAATTCGAAAAGAACAATTTTAGGTTTCGTACGTTATGGAAAAATCAAAATAAGAGGTTATCACCAAGGAATTGTGCCACCAGATCCTGAAGATCTTATAGTAATGAATATTCCATGGGATATAATTCAAACTCTATTTTTGGAATTGCCACCTGTCAAAAAAACTAATGATATGATAAGAGCAGCTGAGTATGAGGTCAGAAGAGCAACAGGAATAGAAGAAGATATTACTGTCGGTTGCGTATGTCCTTATTTTGCAAAGAGCTTTGTTGTGTTTGTTAAGAACGCTGATTTTAAGAGGTTTTTGGATTTAAACAGCATTGGCTTTGTCCCTGACGTAGCATATCCGAATATACTTGCTGAGCTTCTGCTTATAAAAAAATTACCTGGTTATTGGGTTTATATAGTTATAGGTGAGACATCTTCGGGGATAGTGGTGATGAATGGTAATTCGATACTGAATATGAGAATGATAGATATTACTGTGAGTGAAGTGAGCCATATAGTTAAAGAAGAGACTGGTTTTGAACTGTACGAAATAGAGAGTAGCGGAAACGAAGAATTGTTGGAGAGCGCAAGAAAAATAGTTGAGGCGATAAGTGACGATATAATGGGAATTTTAGAAAGAGAAATTACAATATCTGTGAATACAACCGAGATTGAGAAAATCACATTGGATAGAATTACAGGTTTTAGTATTTTATGTGATTCATCAATAGTTAAGAGTTTGGTAGTTCATTCACAGAGCGAAACAATTAAGTACGTTGAACCGGTATTTAATGTTCATCCAAAAAGCCCCATTAGACTTTCGGAATACGGGCTTCTTTACAGAGGAGGTATAGAGCTTGGAAAGGTTAAATCTATCACCTGGTAGGAGAAAGGTACTCAAACTTGACACTTTTTTAATTGTATTAATGATTAGTCTCTTACCATCAATTTCTATCTTTCTATTCTCAAATCAGTGGAAAGTAATGCAAGCCGAGAAGCTACTGAAGAATAACCCAATAGTTTTTAATAA
>WUQU01000070.1 GCA_009889605.1 Candidatus Bathyarchaeota archaeon
AAAAAGAGCAATGTACGATAAGTTTGGTTATGTAGGCGAAGGTGGTTATGTATACGAACCAAACGGAACAAATTTTGGAACTGGCGGTTTTGGTTTCGGCTTTGAGGATATTTTCAGAGATTTCGATGATATATTCAACATATTCTTTGGTGGGCAGAGAACCTCAACAGCTTCTCAATCGTCCCAGAGAGGTTCACGGCGAAGCGCCCGAAGGGGTGAAGATATAAACGTTGAATTAGTTATAACGGATGCCGATATATTCACTGGAAAAGATGCAACGATCGAATACGATAGATACGAAGTGTGGGAGAATTGTCATGGCGAAGGCATTGAAACCGGCAGTAAGTGGGTAACTTGTTCAAAATGTCATGGTACCGGTGTTGTAAGAGAAGAAAAACGCACACCATTTGGAGTGTTTATTAACCAGCACACTTGCGATGCCTGTGGCGGTACAGGTTCGATTCCTGGAGAAACATGCCATGTCTGTCGTGGCAGTGGAAGGATAAAAAAACGAACCACAGCTGTGGTGAATATACCATCAGGAGTCGAAGACGGAAGCGTATTACGAATCCCTCGAAAAGGAAACGCAGGTAGTTACGGTGGCAAATACGGTGATCTGTACGTTCATATCCGAGTCATACAAACAAGTGACTACAAACGCGAAGGTGATGATATAATAGTAACTGTACCAATAGATTACGTAACAGCAATTCTTGGAGGAGCAACGTTCGTCGAACTCCCGAATAAAGAAAAAATTGAAGTAGAAATACCTGCTGGTACACAGCCAAATGATAGAGTTGTTATCAAAGGCAAGGGAATTCCAAATACAAGAACAGGTAGGCGCGGTAACTTGGTTGCTGAATTTAAGGTTTCGATACCAAAGAAGGTATCAGGTAAAGAGAGAGAACTCTTGAAAGAGATAGCAAAAGAAAGGGGTATTAAGGTTTGAGACTTGACAGGAACAAGCTACAGAACGCTCATAAAAAAACGTACAGAAGACTTCCAAACAGTAGAAAGAACAGCAGAAATGGATCCAATAGTTTCAAGCTTTTTTCTGCTATTTTCTTGATATTAGTGATAGGTTTATTCTTCATTGGTTTTTCAACAATAATAAACTCTGACAATAACACAATGAAACTTTTTTCTTTTCTGAAGCAAGCTGATAAAACGAATAGCGA
>WUQU01000071.1 GCA_009889605.1 Candidatus Bathyarchaeota archaeon
CGGGTTGGTATCCTCGTAGGCATAAATTTTCGGCTCGATTTTCGGGCGGGGCGGGAAAAAGTTACTCATCGTCGGCTTCTCCGTTGACCTCTTCGGAAGTGTAAAGGCTGCCGTTGGCTTCCGAGTCTTCGGCGGGCATGGGACGAACCATTTTTTCGATAAACGCGATCTCTTCTTCGGTTAAGCCATATTTCTTGTATAGCTCCTCATCGGTCCAGGGTTTGGAGAAATCTTGCATGGGGACGAGAGAATAGACTTTTTGTGGCGCATTCTGTGTATTCTTAACTAAAAGAACCATGAATCGAAAGAAGCGAGTTCGCATATAACTCATGACGTATATACATTCTTGTTCCGATGAGAAGGGCCCAACAACAAGATATGTCTCAGAGCAACAAGTCCCAGGCGTTCCTAAAAAGGGTTTGCCTGTTACCCAATAGCTAGTAGCAATTCGCTCACCATAAGCCTTTGAGATGAAAACCTTATATTTGTCCACCCAATCCTGATTTTGAAGAATTTGTGATCGTTTAACATATCCTACATTACCGTAGGTAAAAAACTTAACAGATCCAGGAAATTCTTTTTTTTCGTAGTGTTTGAATTTCGTTGTAAATCCAAATGGGTTCCGAGAACTCACATATTTGCTAAAACTTTCTTCTTGGTATGTCGCAATTTTGTGAAGAATAGAAACTGCTTCGTTATATCTTATAAATGTATCAGCAACTTTTTCATGCAATGGCCGTTTCATTATTGAATGTTTGCCACCAATGACGGTCGTCACTTCGCAATCCCCTGAACTATCCCGTTCCCATAGGAAATAGCAGACGCCGCCACTTAAATCAACACCAGGGAAACACTCGGTTGAATCGGGGTAATCAATAACTTTTCGGATGCGCATATCGTTAAGCATCTCTTTTCTGAAATCATCGAGGCCTTTACCACCAGAAAACCATCTTGAAGGAATGATCATACAAAGGAATCTGGGGTTAAGCTTTTTAGCTTGCTGTACAAACAAGTGATAGATTGGTGAAGCGCTAGCTTTAGACCCCCCATCACTCAACTGATACGGCGGATTGCCGATGATGACATCAAATTTCATATTAAAAATCTCCTCTGGGTTTTCGGTGTGGATAAACTCGTAGGCGTGGGTTTCCA
>WUQU01000072.1 GCA_009889605.1 Candidatus Bathyarchaeota archaeon
AATCTAATACCCATGGAGCTTTAAGATATTTTAGATGCTAATGCCAATGTCCTATGTAGGCTCCATAGAGCCGGACTTTTAATGGCCTCGATAAAAATTTCCTTCGCTAGAAGAATAGCTGAAATTGCGCGGTACTTTATTCTCTTTATAGGCGCGGTTGCAGCCATAAGTGTTTTAAGCTTTGACATGACTGCCCTTTCAGTGATTATAGCCTCAATTCTAATATTGTTTCTTGTGAGCGTAAGGGACATGGTTTTGAACTTTGCTTCGGAGCTTTATCTTGTTGTAAGAAAACCCTTTAAAAATGATGACTTGATAAAAGTCGGCGACATAGAAGGAACAGTCAAGTCTATTCGGGCAATGGATACCGAAATAATAACCTATGATGGTGATCTTGTAATAGTGCCCAACTCATACTTTCTAAAATATCCCGTAATCAACAAGTCCCAATCAATTGTAAGAAACATTGAACTAAAACTAATCTTTCCGAGAAAGGAGCTTGAGGAAATTGAACACGCAATTAACGAGGTTTTAACAGAGATAAAGCCTGAACTCTTCGGCGAGCCCGAGCTTTTATCTGTCAGCGAAAAAGGCGGCAAAGTTGAAGCATTTATAACTCTCCCAATAGTTAACGTAAGAAAACTTAGATGGCTAACAGTTAAGATCACAAAGGGTTTCTTTATAAGAGGCCTAGAAGTTGACATTGAATAATATTCTAGTTGTGGACTTGGACGGAACGCTTACAAACGGCGGTGAAGACCCTTTAAAGCCCCATGTTAAAGAATCACTGGAGTATTTGAGAAATTGCGGCTGGACACTAATACTGGCTACAGGCAGGGATAGGCAATATCTCCTGCAAAGAACTGACCTTAAGGGAATATTTGACGCGTGGGTCACTGAAGCTGGACTTTCCGTGTACATGCCCAATACTGGAATATACTGCTGTTTTGTCGATGACCAGTGGAGAAGGGGGATTAAAAAGTTGACAGTTCTCCCATTTGTCGAAGAAAAAGAAAACACTGTAGCCTTTAGAGTTGAGTACGTTGATGCCGTTAAAACCGAAATTTTGAAGCTTGGAATAAGCGCTATTTTCAAAAACAACAAAGGAGCCGTAATCCTTCTCCCCGAAGGAATTGATAAGGCGTTCGGGGTAAAAAAGGCATTAAAACTATTGAATGTTGATGGGCCTATCCTAGTCATCGTAGACGCTGAGGTGGACTTGGAACTTTTCACCATAGCGGACTTTAAAGCCGTTGTAGCTAACGCTGAACAAGCCTTAAAAGAGGAGGCTGATTACGTGGCTACTCAAGAAAATGGAAACGGTGTAGTAGAGATAATCAAAACCTTATTATCTCAAACCAAAAGTAGGAAACCACATGAACATTCTGTCAATTTTTGAAATAACGTAATCAACTAGGAATTTTATTCCTTTTCTAAAAGGTTTGAGCTTTTTCGATTTTTGGCGCTTCAATAGTTTTGCTGCTCCATAAGAAATATGCGCCTGATCTAAAGCTTGAATTGTTTTTGCTATAAACTCATTAATTGTGCTTGTAACGTGTAGGAAAAGATTTTCACGCTGTTTGCAATTACACGCCTAGGGCAGATTGTCTCTATAATTATCTGGCATATAGCAGCATATTAACAACAGTTATAGGGTAGTCTTGTCTTGACTCCCTCTCAAGGTGCTATACATGGGTGAAGAAGTCTTGAAAGTGACGTTAGTGGAAGAGCAACGTAAGGCGCCTGTAGCCTCTCTTGGACATCTTGAACAACTTGCCTTTAACCTTACAGAAGTTGAGAAGCTTATCGAGGAATGTAAGAGTAAACTTTCCACCACTGAACGGGAACTTGCTGAATTTAGACAGAAACGGGAGCTTGAAAGAAGATTCAGCGAGCTCACAGGCGTTCCATATGATGACAAGTCTTCAGAGCTTGAAGGAAAAGTCAAATCCCTAAAAGAGCAGCTTGAAAGTTTATCCGCTGAAAAGGTTAAACTTCGCAGCGAAATCCTATCCGGACTAGCCAGCGTCACGTTGCCTATCGAAGCCAACGGCTGCTCCAATGATTCAGGCGAAGAAGTCTTCTTCAAATTCCGCGACGGCGCAAAATATCCCGCAATAACAACCTTCATAAAAAGAGAACTGAACTTTGGGCTTCCGCCAGTATATGTGGCATTGACCCCTGAAGGCGTCAAAGTTGTAGGCATGAATGACAAGAACGCCGCAGTCAAGGAAGTAATAAAAACAATTGAAAGCCTAAGGGCAAAAGCCTCCGGCGAGCTTGGCCACTACACCTACACAGGTTTAAACGAGAAAACTGCAACGCCAGACGAGTACCCATCATCTAAAGGCATACTCTCACCCTTCAAAAAGTTACACGCCACAAAAGAACATAAATGGCTGCATAAAACTACAAGCTTATAGTCTTCTCCCTTTCTGATTATGTTTAAAACGTTGCCTCACTTTGATTAAACAGTGGACCGGGGGGATTTGAACCCCCGACCTCCCGAGTGCGAGTCGGGCGTTCATACCAGACTGAACTACCGGCCCAATGGTTTTCCAACTGAGAAGGGTTGTTTAGGGGATTTAGGGCTTTCGATTTCTAAATGTG
>WUQU01000073.1 GCA_009889605.1 Candidatus Bathyarchaeota archaeon
GAAACAATGAGACAAGAATAGCTGTTTTTTTTCTTTTGCTCATTTTATTATTGTTACCTCCACCTAAAATGTTGTTCCCTTAGAGGATTTGCCCCTAAGGGAACATGATTAAAGGTTTTTATATTATAGGCCATCTACAGAATATACAGCATATCCTCTTGGTGGTGCCCATACTTCTACCCAACCGTTTGCATCACAGTATTTGTTTTGTGGCTGAACGTTTTGACCTGAAACTGTTGATGACCAAGCATAAGCTTTTAATGTTTTACCTTTCAGGTAACTGTTGCTTGTTTGAACCCATGCACCTTTCCATTGACTTGGATGATCATTTATTACAACGATATATCCTGGGCTTGAGGTTGAATAACCTTTGCTTCCATAGATTATGAGATCCCCATCATCACTCTTAAGAATCTCAATGTTAGGAGCTCCTGCTGCAAGTTTTTCCCTAACCCATACAAGCTGTTTAATGCCATTTCCCCATTGAGGTGTTCCAGCGGCACCGCCTGTTGCAAGACCATAGTTATAATAGTCTTTCCAGAAGATGGTTGGATAACCCTGGTATGTCAAAATAAACGCATATGCCATCATCTTATCATAGATTATTTCATCTGTGTCATGATTTGCAACGAAAGTGACTGCTTTGAATGGGTTTTTTGCAGCATAGCTTTTGCTGTAATCAAATACGTTTGGCAGGTATCCGCCACCGCTTGTATTGTTGCAAATGTCTCTCAAGGTATAATAAAGTGCAAAGTCAAATACATGAGCACCGCTTGAATTTGCCCACCAGTCAAGTGTTGATGTGTTTGCATCCCAATATTCTCCAACGCTGAATGTAGGTGATGTTGCAGCATTAAAATCTTTTACAACCCAGTAAGGGTAACCCTTTACATAGTCATATCTCCAGCTATCGAATCCTGCATTAGTTGATGATTTTAACCAATTCATCCAAGTTTTCATATCATTGTAAGCAGGACCTAAATGATAACAAACATCCGGAAAACCTGCAAATGTTCCTTCATCACCGCTACAATTGTAATTAGGATGGAATGCATCCCAATGCCATTGAGCTTTCCCACTTGCTGTATTTGTGAAATCTGTCCATGTGTTGTAGCCAAGAACTGGATTGTACTCACTCTTTCCACCAGAACGGTGATTTAATACAATGTCTGCTGTTACAGATACACCGTAACTTTTGTATTTTGCAATAGCATTTTTTAATTCAGCTTGAGAACCAAACCTTGTTTCAGTTGTTCCATCCTGGTAGTACTGACCAAGGTCGTAGTAGTCATGTGGATCATACCCCATTGAGTAACCGCCACCTTGACCTTTAGATGGTGGTGGGAACCAGATACGATTTATTCCATAACTTCCTCCTACCATATATCGAAGCTC
>WUQU01000074.1 GCA_009889605.1 Candidatus Bathyarchaeota archaeon
AGTAGCAGTACAGCGTAAAGGTATGAAAAATCGTCACACTTTAGCCTATATATTAAAGATAAAACATCTGCAGTTAAGGAAAATAACCGCGAAAAAGGGGAATTTTTAACAGCGTTTCCCACCTTCTAGGAGGCTAGTGGGGGTTTAAAAGTTGCAACGGTATACAAAAGCATCAACAAAAGTCGACTTCTCCGACCCTCTCAATTTTAACACTAAACAAACAATCAAAAATTGTTCATAAAAGTGCACAACAGGTAAAAATTTAAGGCTTCAAAATTATTCGCTTTTAAGACCTTCTTTTGATAATATCTACATTGAAATTTTTTGTTACATCTATGATTTCAAAATTTAACCTCTTAAAGTTGTAAAAAATGGTGAGTTTTTTGATGTAATCAAATTTTAAAATCTAAATGAAATTAAAGAACAATTTTAAAGGATAATCATTATGTAAAATTTTGAGGTTATTAAAAGGTGAACTTAAGATTTATTGTTATGAGGTCATTAAGTGTTGACTTAACTCTGGCTGATAGAAAATGGGTTTTGTTTATGCTTTTGTATACAGCTTCATGAAAAGATCGGTGGAAACCATCGAAGTCTTTGCGAAGGAATGGGCTTTTGGTTTGGCATGGAGATTTTCGACAGTTTCTTTATGAAGCAGCGGGGAACTCCATCAACTTGCATCGGCGGCTGAACTGAAAAGCCATAAAAAGGCTTATTTCAAAAATTTAGGCTAAATTTTAGCTTTAAAATTTTGTGTCTTTGACTTGCAGTTTATGAGTGAACACGCCTATTGCAGCTTCATTCATTTTCGAGCTTTAATTTTTCCTTTATTAGCAAAAAAGGATGATTTTTTGGAGTTTATTTTGAAAAGAGCCTTTCGCTAATCGAAAGCAATGGGCTTCTCTAAGCGGTTTCAGCGCCCATGTTATTTTCTTTTTCATATTACCATTTTTGAAATAACCTCTATAATTAGTCCCAAGGTATGTTTTGCAAGGGTAAGGAGAACGGCATAAAACTTTTCGACGCGTTATGCTGGAAAAACCATGTGTTGCCCAGCCAGCCTAGGATTTCAATTCATGAGGCTGGTGAAGGAAAGAAGATATTGCAGAGAGAACAATTGAAAGAGCTTAAGCGAAAATTTGTCACAAAGGTCGGATTAAAAGCTTTACAAGTATTCCTAATAATAATGGGCTTGCTTCTGATGACTTTGGGCTTTTACTTTATGTATCAGACTTGGCAAACGTGGAATGAAAACCCATTGTTTCTAGGTGAACCTCTCCAAGAATATTACAATGGCAACTTCCAAGACTATTTCATAGGAAAATTCGTGAACTTTGTACCATTAACATTTATTCCATGTGGAAGCCTAATCTTTTTCGGAGTGTTTATCTGGTGGTTTTCAAGGCTTGGTGGCGCAGGAAGCGCATTAAAAGGTATTGGGGGAGCCCAACAAAGCGATGTTCCAAAACTGCTAATTGACAACAGTTCGGGCCGTGCACCTTTTGTTGATGCTACGGGGCATAGAAGTGCGCAGCTTTTCGGTTCAATTGCGTGGGATCCGTATCAGACGGGAGGCCTAGGCACTCCTGAACATCAGAGGGTTACAGCCGGCGATGTCCACATGGCTTCGCTTGGCATATTGCATATTGATGAAATAAAGAACCTTGACCCAGAAGAAGCAACAACCCTCTTAACGGTGCTTGAAGATGGACAGTTGCCCATAACGCTAATGGGAAGGTGGCACGGCGGAGACACCGCGGCTATGGCGGTTTCCACAGAACCCGTTCCAGCAGTAACCTTTCTTGTAGGTGCTGGAAACTTTGACAGCATAAACCAGATTCACCCCGCCTTGATGGATAGGATTTATGGTTACGGCAAAGTTGTGAGAATGAATAACGACATGCCCAACACTGTGGAAAACAGGCGGAAATACGTGCAGTTCATAGCCCAAGAAGTTAAACGCTTCAACCTAATTCCCTTCAGCAGGGAAGCATGTGAAGAAATTGTTGAGGAGGGCCGAAGAAGAAGCAACAAGAAAGACGCCTTAACAACACGGTTTAGGCCATTAATTTCAATCATTAAGACAGCAGCAACCTTGGCTATGAATGAAGGCTGCAAGGTTGTTGAGAGGCGACATGTCCGAGAAGCCATAGAAAACCGCTGTAAAACAATTCAAAGGCAAATATTGGAGCACGAAATCAGCGAAAGAGGAAAAACTGCTTGAAATAAAGCCTGAAGGGGCAAAACTAGGGCAGATTTACGGTCTAGCGGTTGTTAGAGACCCGTATAGCAGCGAGATGACTGGAAGCGTTCTATGTGTAAAAGCCCACATGGTTGACAAAAGCGAACTTCCAAGAAATTATCCGTTTAAAGGCTATTATAAGGTAACCGGAGTAGCCAAGGGACAAAGCCTCATAGCTGACAGCATAGCCAAAGTCCGAAGCATCATACTCCAGAAATACGGCATAGACATAGCCCAGGACTATTTGACCCATATAGACTTTGCCCAGTCCTACGGCGTAGACGGCCCTTCCACAGGCGTGACCATGGCTATACTTTTGTGTTCACTTATTGAAGGCAAACCCGTCCGGCAAGATGTGGCAGTCACAGGCGAAATAAAACTAGGGGTAGGCGACACCATTCAAGTAACCGCGGTAGGCGAAGTATACGAAAAAATTAAGGCCGCCGAAGCCTGGGGATTCAAAAAAAGTGGTTATTCCCACGAAAAACTTTGACCATTCCATCGACATGCGTGATTACAAGATTGAAGTTGTGCCAGCAGCTACTCTAGACGATTACTTAAAAGAATGCCTAGTGGAGGAGCAAACCCCTTCAAGTACCCATTAAACCGCATAAAAAACCCAAATTTTAACCATTAAAGGATTTATAGCATAAAAACGCCATGGCCTAGATGCAGGCTTCACCGCGAATTTTATAGCAGCGGAAAATCTTTAATCCTTCCTCTTTAATTCAGAAGTGAAGTGGCTTACTAATGGTTAGAGAAGTGGATAAAGAAGCTATTCGAAAATGGCGCAAGAGGGGCTTCTACAGCGAAAATGTCCTTGTAAAACTTTTAAAAAAGAACGGTTATAACGCGGTGCGTATTCCAGTAAGCAACCCAAGTCTTAATCCCTTGCCAGACATCATAGCTCGAAAAGATGCTCATGTTTACGCCTTTGAGGTTAAGAACGCCAGCTACTATGCTTATTTCCCGAAACAGCAGGTTGAAAAGCTCTTCAGGTTTCTCAATGAACTTGTCCCATTGGACAACCAGTTTAAGCACGCTGTAGTTGCTGCACACCTGGGCAAGAAATGGATTTTCAAAGAGATAAACTGGGCAGACTGGGAGAAGAATAGACTTCCGGAGAAGGTGCGAATCCTAAAACGCGACAGAGGCAACCTAAATCTCTAAAGACTAAACAGCTAAAATTTTCCACTTTAACGCCTTGCCATTTTACGTTTAAGTTGTGTTGGTTGAATTGGTATTGCTTTAAGAATTGTGCATCACCATGGGCTCACCAGTTTTCACCAAAAGGAAGGTATACAAAAGCATCAACAAAATCGCTTCGAAACAGAAAACTGCAAACAACCAGCCTTCCTGATTTCTCCACAACAAAATTTGGCATTTTCTCACTTCAACACCGCTATTAAAACTGCTAAAACACTAACAGCAAAGTCTGCCGAAACCTTAAAATTAATGGCCAAGGGCGAAACATAAAGCGAAACAGATAAAATAGCCTCCTTATATTTTCAGATTTTTCATGAGGGAAGTGTCATGCAAGCTCAAGGAATAATAGTTAATTACAGAGTTGGCCCTAAAGCCCAAAGGCCTAAAGAGTACCTAATCCAGTTTACCCATGCAAAATCTGTTTCAGAAGCAAGCCAGCTCATTGGCCGCAAAGTAGCGTGGAAAAACGGTAAAAACAAAATAATTGGAAAAATTGTTGACACCCATGGCACCAAGGGTCTAGTTCGAGCAAGGTTCAGAAGGGGCTTACCAGGCCAAGCCTTAGGAACAACTGTTGAACTCGTCGGCTAAACTCTTTTCAAAAAATTTCAGTTCGCTTACATGCACGGGCAACTGGGCTAGAAAGTCTTGTAGTTGAAAAACGGGAACCAGTGGTACACCGCCGTAAAACTTGAATCTACTGGGAACAAGCGACAAAACCGCTGGAACCACTTTGGCCTTGTCCCAAGAGGCAAAGCCAAACCTTTCAAAAGCTTTTAGCGACGCTGAAAAGGCAAAAGATCTTTCAACTTGTCTTTCAACTATTTTCTTTAAGGCTGAGGGATAAAGCCCCCTACGCCAGTGCTTACAGTCTACGCAGACTACGAGGGGTTTTTTCCAGCCAACAACATCTATTTCCCACCTTCGCCCTGCATGTTTAAACCGAAAGTTTTCCACAACTTCATAGCCATTTCTTTCAAAGGCCATAACTGTCACTTGTTCAAACTCTCGCCAACCAAGTAAGCTGCAGACATGTTCAAGGTCAGCGCCCAACTGGGCAGCGTAAACAGCCAGTTTAAGCCTCTGAAAGCTGTCAGCCTTCAAAAGATTGTTATGCAGATAAATTAGGCCCTCTTTTTCCAACTTTTTAAGCAGATTCAGCGCAATATCTTGAGGAATTTTTACATTTTTATAGACTTGTTCGTTTAAAATTGAACCATTAACTGTAAACTTTAGTATAGTGATAATCAAGTCTTTTTCTATATTCATTTTCAACTTCTCCAGAATTAAACATGGACATGTTAAAAAAGTTCTTGCTGTAGTAATTGCTTAAAAACTTTTCCTTTAAAAAGGGTGCAAAGTGCGGCATTGTCCAAAATGTAACGAGAGGTTAAACCTGGAAACCATTGCAAGGCAAACAATCTTTTGCGGCAACCTAAACTCATTTAAAATGCAACATGGAAGAACCCATAAAAGTGGGTGAAGCGGTTAACGGCCGCTTTATGATTGGGGTCGGGTTCCCAGTGTTACTGCAGCGTCTATTATCTGGTTGCTTCTCACTATTGTTACGTTGATTGTCTGTCATGGCTCAGTGTTCTCTTCAAGATAAGTCGAAAGAGCATCCATGTTAGTTGTTTTCACTCCGTTTATGGCAATTATTATGTCACCGCCAACTATCACATATTTACCTGCAATTAGAACTTGGCGAGTTCCACCTTTTAGACCTGCGTTAGCTGCGGGTCCACCGCCTGTCACTTGAGTTATCAGCCATCCATATGTAACATTTACACCCATAACTTTGGCTATCTCATAGGTCATGTCCACTCCTGCAGCGCCATGGATGCTGGTTGTAAGAACCGGTGGTTACTAGGGAATCGATTTCCCGCAAAATTGTGCTTGAAGGAATTGCAAACCCTAGGACTTGAGAATTGCTTACAATAGCTGTTGTTATCCCCATAACTTCGCCATTAAGATTTAGAAGAGGTCCTCCGGAGTTGCCAGGATTCAAGGGAGCAGTTGTCTGGATGACTTTGGCTATTGGATAACCTCCAGTCTGTTCCTCGGTTAAAGTTCTGCCCAGCGCGCTCACTGTGCCTATAGTCATCGACCCCGCCAGTCCATAGGGATTGCCAACCGCCAAAACTATGTCTCCAACTTCCAAAGTTGATGAGCTTACAATTTCAAGCGGTTTATACTCGTTCTGGGGCGTGTTGACATAAAGCACAGCAAGATCCGCGTATGGATCTAAACCCAGCAGCGTAGCCTCATAACCATTTCCATTTATAAACGTCACAGTCACATTAGTTGCACCTTCAATTACATGGTAGTTTGTGATTATCACCATTTTCCCTGTGAAGTTGTAAATGAATCCAGACCCTTGAACCTGCGAATAGTACGGCCGGTGGAAAATATCATACTGTATTATCATTCCTCTAACTGTAACGACTGAATCTTTGACTTGCTCATACAATTTGGAAAGGGAAACGTTTTCCCCTAAAACATAAGTATAAGCAGCATTCTGGTTTGCGCCTTGCACGGACTACAAACTTGACATTTGCCTTTGAAGAGCTGAAACCTGATTTTGCAGTTCACCAATCTTGTTTGAATACTCTACCAAGTAGCCTAAGATTCCTGCAGCAAGTAAACTCACAACTATAAGAATTGCTAAAAGAACTGTTCTCGATGAAACAGATGCTTTTGGTTTTTGCGGAGTTCCACCTTTTGTCACCTCCTTTATAATTTATTGCCGCAGCCTGGGCAAAAAACGTCATTTGGTTGAACGTCTCTGCCACAATTGGGGCATGCCAATGCTTTTTTCAAGAGATGTGTCCTTGCTTCTCTTTTTCAAGGAGTTTTCCATCGCTAATTAAAAGGATCCTGCTTGCAAGTGAGGCTTTGCTGTTGTCGTGGGTCAGCCTGAGGGGTCTATGCCTTTCTCTTTCCGACAATCCAACCATTTTCAGCAACTCTCGAGCTCTTTTCCTTCTTTCTTTTTTTACTTTCCGGTGCCTTCCATGGGAAGTTCAACGTTCTCAATTGCACTTAAGTATGAAATCAGGTTAAAGTTCTGGAAGACAAACCAAATTTTATGCCTTCTTATCTTGTAAAGCTCGCTTTCAGGCACCTTTGTGACGTCTACGCCGTCTAGAACAACTTTTCCAGAGGTTGGTCTGTCAAGGCAGCCCAGTATGTTCAGCAAAGTTGTTTTGCCCGAACCCGACGGCCCCATTATTGAAACAAATTCGCCCTTTTCCACTTTGAGGTTTACATCCGTGAGAGCTCGGATTTGCTTTCCACTCAACTTGTAAATTTTGCTCAGTTTCTCGTTTTCCAGAACCAAGTTACTCATATCTTAACGCCTCCATGGGGCTTGTCCTCGCTGCTCGCCACGCAAGATATAGGCTTCCTACTGCTCCAAGCGCCACAGCCAAGCCGAACACCCATAAAATAGTCTGTAAATCTGGCACGGCCGTAATAGACTGAGATAAAGCTGTTCCAAAGTTTGCAGTTTGTCCAGGAAATCCCTGCTGCTG
>WUQU01000075.1 GCA_009889605.1 Candidatus Bathyarchaeota archaeon
ACATTGATTTGAAGGAGTATTTGGAATTACCCAGTTATATGTTCCTAAAATTCCTTCAGTAACTGGTTCAGATTGATCAGCATCTTTTGTATTAATTTTCTGATTAAGTGCTGGTACAGTTGCTATGAATATCCAACTTGCACCATTGTTAGTTGAATATTCTAATCTAACATTTTGGACATTTTGAGCATTCCAAACAATTTGTCTTGTAGAGCCTACTGTCCAGTTCTCTCCACCATTTGGAGAAACAACTTGAACACTAGCAACTTGACCAGTGTATGTTAGTGTTATTTTAAGTTTATTCAGTGCAGGATTTGTGACAGTATACCTTCCAGCACCACTCATTGGAATATTTACTAAAACACCACCGAATAAATCTTGTAATAATCCAGTAACATTGGAAGGTAGATACCAGAATAATCGTATTGAGTCACCACTTCCTAATTGATACTGAATTTCGTGTATCCTATTTCCACTAAATGTTGCTGTACCTTGTCGATAGTCTTTCAAAGTACCCTGACCAAGCTGTGGCAAACCTATATCAGTTCCGATGAACCTTCCATCAAACACACCAGTAGGTGGTGGTGGAGGTAATTCGGCTTCACCTAAAGCCAAATCAATTCCATCGGTCGCAGCTGGATCTATTCCATAATTTAAACCAACACTTGATTGACCATCACTTATAACAAATGGATTATCTATAAGGACTAACTTAGTTCCTTGTATCGTAAAATTACCATCACTATCATCATAAATCGATGGGTTTCCTATGCTTTGAATTCTAATTCTCCATTGATTGCTTTCTGGTGTATCGAAGCCTATAATATCGCCAAAAACGCCTGTATTTTGCATACTATCTTCCAAAATCACCCAGTTTGTTCCACCGTCAGTAGAACCTAATAGTCTTACTAATCCTGGAACATCTGAATTCCAAGCAACTACTACACCAGAACCACGTCTTAAAATCTCTCCACCATTTGGATACAAGACTTTAATTTGACCAGTAACTGGTGGAGTATAAGTATAAGTGTATGTAACTCTTAATTTATCATAAAGATTTGGATTGGATACAGTGTAAGAACCTGCTCCACTCATTGGAACGTCAATTATAGTTCCGTTAACCATATCCTGCAATCTTCCCGTAACATTACTCGGTAGATCCCAATAGATGGTTATGTTAGATGAATTCAACCGAGCGAGCTGGCTCATTTGATACTTCAAAGCATGGATTTTTTGACCATTAAATGTAGCAGAACCTTGACGATAATCTTTATTTACACCATTTCCAAGTTGTGGTATTCCAATCTCAGCACCTATTAACCTTGCATCAAAAACTGTTGATGGTGGAATAGGTGGCAACTCATATTCACCTAAATGCGGGTCAATACCATCAGTTGCGGTTGGATGAAGTCCGGTCCTCAATCCTTCTGCAAAATTTCCATCTGTAATAACAATTGGCATATCAATTTCTGGTAAAGTACCAGATACTATGTTAAACGGTTGACTTTCTCCAAAAACGCTTGGGTTAACAACCGATACTACTCTTAATCTAACATTATTTAACGGAGAAGAAGCAGCGGTAACAGTATAGAACCCATTATTTGGAATATTTGAGACCAAAGGTTGCCAAGTTGTACCATTATCAGTAGAAATTAGAATGCTAACATTGCCTTGAACATTCGCAGATTTCCACACAACAATTTGTTTTGAATTAACTAATAAATTTTCGCCACCCATCGGATATAGAACGGAGATAGTACCTGCTGGTAAGCCACCACCTATTCTGTAACCGGTAATTAAATGTGGTGTACCTTGATTAAGAACACCAAGAGTTACTATTCCGGGAAGTACTTGGTTTGAACAGAATACACCACCTCCGATAGCTCCAGTTGGTAAATGATGGGTTATAACGAAACTATCTACTTTAGCACCACTCGAAGCTAAGATTTTATATAAGAGTTTTGGTGCTACATCTGTACCTCCATCTAGTACCCAAATGTAAGGACCACCTGAAGTTAAAGTATCGTATGCTAGTCCTGACATTCCTGTTAAACCATGCTGAGCTGCGGTAATTGTTTGCAGTGTTGCTCCTGTTCGACTTACTAAAACGATGTTTGTATTCCAATTAGCTATCCAGAATGCATCTCTTGCCTTATCATAGGCAATACCTCGAGCAATAACTGGCGAAGTAAATGCCGTAGTGGCCGTAAATGTAGAAACATCAATTCTTAGAACTGTTGTAGAAGCAGTACTACCATATAAGTATTGACCATCCCATGCTAAATCTCTAATACCGCTTGTAGCAGCAAGCCCACTAATAACAAATGAGTCCAAAACAGTTGCAGTTTTATTTAACCGATATATTTTATTCTCATTCCACTTGGTCATGTAGAAATAATTTCCATCGAACTCAACACCGTATAGTGAGAGAGCTGGGAATATGTTTGATACATTGTGAACAAAATCTCTTTGTAATTCTTCTAATACAGTGACTACCCTTCTCAAAGTATCATTTTGTGGATTTAAATCACCACTAAGTGAGGTGTATGCAACTACATTGTAAGTACCTTTACTGGCAGGTACCCAGGTAGGTAAATCAAATGTTACGCTTTCACCACTATTTAGTGAACTTACATTTACGGTTTGAGAGTATCCACCGGGTTGTATCATAAAAGTTGCTGTAAATGGACCTGTAGGGTTTGCCCCAAAGTTTTTTACAACAAATTGGGGGTTTGTCCCTAAAGTTGTTTCCAAAGTACCTGGCCTGTTGATTGCTGCTATTCCAGCATCTAAAGCTAAAGGAGTCTCAACATAGATGCTGTCTAAATAAATTCTGAATTGATCAAGTTCCTTA
>WUQU01000076.1 GCA_009889605.1 Candidatus Bathyarchaeota archaeon
TTTATACTTGCTGATCTTCTTGAAGTCCTCGAATTTCATCTTTTCGAATTTGAACAATGGACTCGTACTTTCAACGTACAATGTAAAATACTTATCAAAACTCTGCGGAAAGGAGATGTCGAAGAGCCTTCCTATCGGATATTGATAATTTTTGGAAGCATTCAGGTAGCCACGTATGCGAGCTTGGTCTATGAAAGAAACAAAATCAGTTCGCTCTAAAATTTTGTCTAACTGACCAGACGATAAGATTTCTTGGCCTTCTAAGAATGTACTGATTAATTCATCTTCAAGCAACCGCCTAAGGGTTTCGCTCTTAGCAACTACGTATCCAGCCGTTTTCTTTTTTCTAAAATTCACTATAACCCGCTCGCCCAAGTCTATATCCTCCTGACTTGTGTATAGAAAAAGTTTATTTTCCGACAGTTCAGAAATTGCAACGGTATATATCATTCTAAATACACCCTTTTCACATTGTGTGATTTCTATTTATTATTCATTCACACTGTGCTGAAACTGCTTCGGCAATTTGCTTAATGACATCTAAGTCTTTTGTTGTAGATGTGAGGTAAAAACCAGTTACGTACTTAGAGAGTGATTCAACTATAGAGATAGTCCTTTTGACAGAATACCATTTCAAATGCTCATCGTCCCTCTGGTGGAAGTATTCTTTAGGAACAAATACTCCTGGGACCTTTGAAAAATACTGGAGTTGCTGAACTGATTCAAATACCATTAGAGCAACGTATATTTTCGTGCGCTTATGAATTTCAGTCTCTTGTAAAAAATTTACCATTGTCTCTTGTGAAAAAACCGGCTGCGAAACAAAAAATCTGCACCCATTTTCAATCTTTTTAACCATTCGTTCGAGAGTCTGGCTAACATCTTTTTCGAATGGGCTAAAAACTCCGCCAGGATTGAAAGAGAATTTGCCGTATATCTTTACGCCCGCTATATCTTCACCCTTTTCGTTGAGCAAATTTACCAGTTTGAAGACATCATAGATGCTAAAATCTTCGATACTTGAAGAGAATGGATAAGTTCCCACCCTCGGGTCATCTCCAGAGAGGATTAACAAATTCTTTATTCCGAGCATGTGTGTTGCAATGAGGTCACCTTCGATCCTTATGGCGTTTCGAGTTGTTCTGGAAAAGTGCATAAGTACTTCTATGCTATTTTCAACAAGCATGTGAGCCGGGGCGACCGGCGACACACGCGCACTTCCCATCGGAAGATCTGTTACAGCGATTATTTCCACACCTGATTCTACTGCTTCTCGGCAGAATTCTATATACTTTTCCACATAACTTCCTCTTGGTGCTGATGTTTCTTATATAAAGTGCTTATCTAGATTCTTTTAATTATTATCACCGAAATATTTCTTTCATCTCTACAAAGCTGATTGTGGTTAACAAA
>WUQU01000077.1 GCA_009889605.1 Candidatus Bathyarchaeota archaeon
AGCACACAGGTTTGATGGGGTAATCCTAGTCTCAAACTGTGACAAGATAACTCCCGGAATGCTTATGGCTGCCGCAAGACTGGATATTCCAGCAATACTTGTAACCGGGGGACCTATGCTTTCAGGAATTGTAAACGGAAGAAAAGTGGGTTACGCCTCTGTTTACGAGGCTGTTGGGGGAGTCCTAGCAGGCAAAGTAAGCGAGGAAGAGTTGAATAAGCTGGAAAACGGTGCTTGTCCAGGATGCGGGTCTTGTAACGGCATGTTCACTGCAAACACTATGGCCTGCGTATCTGAAGCCTTAGGTATGTCTATGCCTTACTGTGCCACTTCGCCTGCTGTAAGCGCTTTAAAACTTAGAATAGCCAAAGAGACTGGCGAGAGAATTGTTGAAATGGTTAAAGCTGATTTGAAGCCTTCACAAATTTTAACCATGAAAGCCTTTGAAAACGCCATAACGGTGGACATGGCTTTAGGAGGCTCCACAAACACGGTGCTACACTTAACAGCCATTGCAAAAGAAGCAGGCATCTCCCTACCCCTGTCAATCTTCGATGAAGTTAGCAGACGAGTACCACACCTTTGCAACATGATTCCAGGAGGCCCGCACGCCGTCGAGGAGCTGGATGCTGCCGGAGGAATACCAGCCCTCATGAAAGAGCTAGAAAAACTGCTTCATTTAGACGCGATAACAGTGACGGGAAAAACTGTTAAAGAGAACATCAAAGACGCCAAGGTTGTAAATGCGGAAGTTATTCGCCCCTTGGCTAAACCGGTTCACAAAGAGGGGGGGATAGCTGTTTTAACGGGAAACCTTGCGCCTAACGGAGCCATCGTGAAAACAGCAGCAGTCCCCGCCAAAATGCTTAGTTATAATGGTAAAGCCAAAGTTTTTGATTCGGAAGCAGAGGCGGTCAAAGCCATACAAGAAGGCAAAATAGGCTCAGGTGAAGTTGTCGTCATAAGATATGAAGGGCCTAAAGGCGGGCCGGGCATGCCAGAAATGCTTTCGCCTACGGCAATGATTGCAGGCATGGGCCTAAGCGAATCCGTTGCTCTAGTTACTGACGGACGGTTTTCCGGTGCCACAAGAGGGTTGTGCATAGGCCATGTTTCTCCAGAGGCAGCTGAAGGCGGCCCCATAGCCCTAATCGAAAATGGAGACATTATCTCAATTGACATTCCGAAAAGAACCATAAATGTGGAATTGACAAAAGAGGAGTTAGAAAAGCGTTTCAAAAAGTGGAAACCGAAAGAGCCAAGGTTCAAGAAAGGGTATCTCGCACGCTACGCCTCTCTTGTGCAGTCTGCAAGCGCCGGCGGCACCTTCAAGACCAATGAAAGCAGTTAAAGGATCGCCTACGGACGGACGGGGTATCTGTAAAAACAGATAAGTTTATAAGCGAGTGGGAAACCTTTTTCCAAGCTAGTGATGTGAAGTGAGGGGTTGCGTTCACAAAGGGCGATTGCTTTCATTGACCGCTTCAACCTAACCCCTAAAGCTCGCACATGTTTTGAAACCTACAACTGTTGGTTTGCAATACTGCGGAAACAGCTACGGTTCACCCCTCAAAACCAAATAAAAATTTTAAAAAGGCAGTTTTTAAGTGAGGTGAAGAATTTTGGTTAAGGTAAAATTTGCTATTCCAGCTGGCTCTCTGCAAAAGGCAACATTTGAAATTCTGGAACGCGCAGGGTACAGAGTGACAGGTCAGGATAGAAGCTATCGGCCATCTATAAACGACCCAGAAATCGAGCTTAAACTTCTCAGGCCCCAAGAGATCCCGGTGCTTGTAAGTGAAGGCATATACGATATTGGGATAACAGGTTTAGACTGGATTCGTGAAACCAACGCTGACGTGGAAGCGCTTCAAAACCTTGAGTATGGGCGAATAAAAATTGTTGTGGCAATCCCGAAACAGTGGGACGGAGTAGACTCTTTCTCAAGTTTCCTAGAGACTTTTATAGGCAGTGGAAAAAATGTGAGGATATCCGCGGAATACCTAAACCTTACAGCTGAATACATTAAAAACAACCCGTCTTACCGCAAATTCTTCGGCAACACAGAACCTTTAGTTGTCACTCCATGGTGGAGAAAAGGAGAAAACCCGAAAGTAAGCATTTTCCTCTCTTTCGGAGCCACAGAAGCCAAGCCGCCGGAAGTTGCCGACGCCATAATTGACGTAACCGAAACAGGCACAAGCCTTGCCCAAAACAACTTGAAAGCTATTGAAACAATAATGGAGTCCACAGCTTTCCTAATAGCAAACAAAAACTCTTTGAATTCACCAGCGAAATGCGAAAAAATATTCGACATACTGGCTTTATTGAAAGGTGTTGTCGACGGGTCAAAGAGGCTACACATATTTGTCAACGTCAAAAAGGAAAACTTGGAAAGGCTACTGCAAGAACTGCCTGCACTGAAAAAGCCTACAATATCGCCATTGTCAGATGAAGAGTGGTGCTCAGTTAACACAGTGGTTGAAAAAGACGCTTTCTTCAAAATTCTGCCAAAAATTCGCAAGCTTGCCCAGGGCCTAGTGGTTTACGAGCCGAGACAGGTTTTAGCCTTAGACGAAGTTGGTTCAAAATGAAAACAAACGATAAAAAACAACCAGTAATAAAAGTTTGGAATGATTCATCAACCAAAATAAATTGGATAGAAAGAGCGAGGGCACTCAAAGAAAGATCAAAAGTTGAAAAACTGGTTAAGGCGATAATTGAAGAGGTTAAAAAGCATGGCGACGCCGCCCTAGTAAGGTTCACAAAGGAATTCGACAATATCCAGTTAAATGCTAAAGATTTGAGGGCGGCTCCAGAAGAAATCGAAGAAGCCTACGAGAACGTTACAAAGGAACAGGTTTCAGCGATCGAAGCGATGAAGGAGAGACTGGAAACCGTTGAAAAACAACTGTTGAAACAGGCAGAATTAACAGTTGACATTGACGGTATAAGCGTCAAATATTGTTTGCGTCCAATTGAAAGCGTCGGCTGTTACGTGCCTGGAGGCAAAGCTGCTTATCCAAGCACTCTGGTGATGACTGCCGCTCCAGCGAAGTTGGCGGGTGTGCCGAGAGTTGTGGTTTGTTCGCCGCCAAATGCTGATGGAACAATAAACCCTTTGACGCTTGTTGCTGCGGATATTTGCAGGGTTGATGAAGTCTACAAAGTTGGCGGTGCCCACGCCATAGGAGCAATGGCTTATGGAACAGAATCCATTAAACCCGTGAAGAAGATTGTCGGTCCTGGAAACATGTATGTGACTATGGCTAAAATCCTTGTCTCCAGAGATGTCGCCGTTGACATGCCTGCAGGTCCAAGTGAACTCCTTGTTTTGGCTGATGAAACGGCAAATCCAAGGTTTATAGCGTTGGATATGTGTTCACAAGCTGAGCATGGCCCGGACAGCGTTG
>WUQU01000078.1 GCA_009889605.1 Candidatus Bathyarchaeota archaeon
ATCCACCGTCAAAAGAGTTCGAAAAGTGGATGCATGAAAACATAAAAACGAAAAAGAAGACTAAACCACCAGTCTAGTAGGCATACTAGACGTATAAGGTGTGGAAAAGTTTAGTCTTTTTCTTTTGCCAGATGGCTGAGTTTCAAAGCAACCTTTCATGGCTTCTCAGTTTAAATGTCGTCGGACGCAAAAATTCCAAAAAACGACATTTAAACTGAAACTTCTATGCCCGGGTGAAAACCTCGTATGAGGGGCCGAGGCCGGGATTTGAACCCGGGCGCCGGGCTCCACAGGCCCGTAGGCTTCCAAGCTACCTCACCTCGGCCACATTTTGGAAGTTTTCCCTACTGGCGATGTCAAGTTTTGTTATCATCTGCGTTTCCTCAGGAATATTAACGTATCTTTCTGGCAGACGTACTCGAATCCTGTTTCCAGCAGCTCTTTGATTTCTTCAGGTTTCTCAGCTATTCTTACTGTGAACTGGTCGTTGGCGCCGGCTTCAAATAAGGTGTGTTCGATGTTTATGTATATCTCGGTTGACTTCAGCGATTTATGCCCTAGAAAGTGTTGCACGTAGTATGGATTTTTTGTTTGATGATAGAGCATTGTGGCTTTCCAGTGTCTGAATGTGTGGAAGTGTATTGTTTGCAGTCTTGGGTTTTGTAGTGTTTGCGCGAGGCGTTTGCGGGTTTTATGAAGGTTGTCTTCATCGATTTAAGTGAGCCCGTAAAGATTTGGGTGCTTGTTTTCGGCAGTGCGTATAGCATCTCTATCAGCGTTGTGGTGACTCTCCACATTCTTGGGTTTGAGCCTTCTCGGGTGCGTTTAGCGTTATTATGTTTTTTCGCGGTCTATGTTGATCCATTCTAGGCGTTTTGCTTCTCCTGAGCGCATGGCGGTTTCTTTGAGGACTTGTAGGAAAGCGGCGTTTTTCTTGCCTGATCCTGCGATTAGGGCGTCGATTTCTTGTTCTGTGGGTATGAACGGAAATTTTTGTGGGACTTTGCATTTCGGTTTGCTCCAGATTACTCCGTTGCGTTTTCTAGCTGGGCTCCATTTTTCTTCTCTTGCTAATGTTTCTTTTACACTTGTTTGGCTTGCTAAGTCTGCGCCTCTGGCGATGGCGGCAGCCGAGATAGAACAGTGGAGATTGCCAGGAAGCATA
>WUQU01000079.1 GCA_009889605.1 Candidatus Bathyarchaeota archaeon
TCAATTCTTAAAGAAGAATGGTAAAAACATCTTCAATGGCGACAAACTTTACAAACTTTCACAAGAAGCGCTCTACTACGTTGGTGGCATTTTGAAGAATGCACCAGCTCTCATGGCATTCACCAATCCGTCTACAAACTCATACAGACGTCTTGTCCCAGGATTTGAAGCGCCGACAAACGCAGTATTCGCACTTGCCAACAGAACATCGGCGATTAGAATACCTGCATACGTGAAAGACCCAGAAAAGCGCAGAATTGAATTCAGAACAATAGACGCCACATGCAACCCATACCTTGGATATGCAGCCATGATACTTGCTGGCGTGGATGGAATAAGAAGAAAAATAGACCCAACCGCTGAAGGCTTTGGCCCATTTGAAGGAGACATGTACGAAACAGAACTCAAACCACTTCCAAAATCGCTCGAAGAAAGCTGTAAAGCATTAGCTGAAAACAATCAATTCCTAACAACATTCCCGAAAGAACTAATAACCCACTGGATAAATGCAAAACTTGTGGAAGAAAGACAAGTAAACGCAATACCTCATCCAAAAGAATACGACCTATACTTCGACGTTTAAAAAATAGTTCCTCCTCGTACCAGTACCCCCAGCCCTCGCTTCCAGCCAGCGAGGGCTTTGTTTTTTCAAAAAAATATATTGACAATTTCATATTACTGATATATAATCAGTACTGTGAATTGACTAATACATACGAAAAGAAAGAAGGTGAGACGATGAGGCGAAGATGCGGCTGTTCAGGACACGGAATGCATGGACCGCATAGATGCGAAGAGATGGGCTTTTCCATGGGAGATTTCTTAACAGCGGTTGTCTTAAATGAGCTTTCAAAAGGAGATATGCACGGATATGAGCTGTATGAAAGAGTTTCGAATTTGGAGTACTACCCATTCAAACACGATCAGAGCGTTCTCTACAGCCTTCTAAGAAAACTAAGTAACCACGGGCTTGTTGAGTATAGAATAGAAGAAGGTAGCGGAGCACCAAGAAAGGTTTACAGCATTACCGAAACTGGAAAAGAATACCTCAAAGAACTCAGAATCTATATTCAGAAACTCAAAGAATCATTTGAAGCGTTCTTGATGAGCTAA
>WUQU01000080.1 GCA_009889605.1 Candidatus Bathyarchaeota archaeon
TGTACGAAATGTTTCTGAAAACCAAGAATTGATTCAGATTCCAAAACAATGAGGAAATTATAACTGCTGCAAGGAAAATCGCCAAGTATTTTGCAAATTCTTTACTCGAAACCAAGAGCATCCCTATTGTTTCTGCATATAAAGTAGGACTTAAATTAAATAATTTTGGAGCCCTTTCCTAATACTCCAACACTTCCAATGGTTGGAAGTTCAGCGAATCGCATAGCGTAAAATGTACGGTTTTTAGAGTCATGAATCGCAACATAATTTTCTGTCAAGCTTTTAGGATAGAAGTAGACAAGAACCCACTTTCCATTCGCCTCGACGTATGAAGGCTTATCCCATGGACTTTCCCAGTTAAGCACTCCGGGGACATAGGCCTTTTCAAACAATAGAGAAAGGTCGAAGTGAATGCTTATGTTAATGCATAAGTTTTCAATTTCTCTACTTAATGGGGTAAACATCCAAGTAACTGTTGCTGGAAGACGGTCGCTTGTCATTTCAACATTCTCGGTTAGTTCAAACTTATCTTTCAGAGAATATTGAATTTGAAGTTTTTGCAGCCGTTTTCATTTACCCGCAAAATCTTTCTCTCCAAATTTGAAAGGTACACGGAAAATTTCTGCCCATTTTCGAAGTATGAAAGGCTGGTTTCCTCATCGTATAGAAAAGAGGTTCTTTTCCAAACATTGTGAATTAACACGTTATACTGGCCAAGTTCGTAGGGCATTCGCGCTTCAAAAACTCTGTAAAGCGTCACAGGATTCTCCATTTCATAAGCTAAATTCAAAACAGTTTCAGCTACTGTTGCCCTTTCCACAGTGGGATTTGTTTCCATGATTGTAAATTTCCCAGAAACCAGTCCGAAAAAGAGGCCGGGTTTCTCAGTTACAATTACTGTTGATTTGTTTGGATAATGAGTTTTAAGCCATAAACCGGCTTTATAACTGGGCAAATCCATATATGAATAGTAGGTTTTTGCTTCAGAAATTTTGTCAGTTAAAGCCGGGAATCTTGATGCAACCAGCAAAACGACAAGGGAAATCGTGAGAAACGCCTTTAAATAGAACTTTAGATTTTTGCGGCCCATGCTTGGGTTAGAGTAGACAGCAAACTTTGCCAAAAGACAAATTATTGCTGCTGCAAAAACAACCACCGGAGGCATTAAATAATAAAGGAAACGGTCATATGGCAACAGAATATTGAAAGGTATGATTGCGTAAATAGCAGCGGAACAAACAGGCCCAAACATAAAAGCGTAAAGAGATCCATTTCTTTCCTTTTTTGCATTCATAAAATGCCAAAATAATCCCTATGAAGGAAAATATGATTATGAAGCCAAAGTTTAGGAGGAACGCGTCTAAGGATACATATTTCACTGCGTACAAGTATTGCCTTTCCCTGAAGAAGATGTGGAAGATTAAAACGTTAAGGTACGGCATAATAATTGGGACATACCACAAAAGAAAAGCTGCAGAAGCACCAATAATCGCTATTGCTAGAAGGTGATTAATCGATCTTCTAAAGATGAGAAGAAACAAGACATATAATACTAAATACCTAATATTATTGATACTAGAAATGTTGCAAATTGATGAGTCAAGAAATTTGAAAAGGTGATTGAAAAAATTATAAGATTATGTGCTAGGCTCTCATTTTTTGAGGATAAATAGAAAAGCAATAGGCAAAAGTAAGCTACCGTGAGCAGGCTTGGGTAGCCGCCCAAAAATTGATTTCATAAAGGGAGAAACAAAGCAGCATCAAAGAAGAAGCTATTATGCCGCATTCTTCTCCAAGAAGTCTTGCGCCGAGCAGGTAAACAGAAAA
>WUQU01000081.1 GCA_009889605.1 Candidatus Bathyarchaeota archaeon
GTAGTGGACTTCTTGGTGTTCCAGCAGGAATTAAAGTAGGTCGCCAGCTTATTAAACTTGGATATGGTCTTTTCTATGACCACACCTACTTTGGTGATGATGCAATTCTTCTATTTGTTCAGCCAGTAAAAGAGCTCACCCTTGCAGCCTACCATATTAAGTGGTACGAAGGCAAAAGAGAATTAAATGATGACTCAACTGGTTATGGAATTTTAGCAGTCTATTCTGGAAAAGGCTTTGGTTTAAGTGGAGATATTTCCTATGTTGATCATAAGAATATTAATGTTGAAGTTCCTGGCTTGGACATATCATTTACTCCAATTGGAAAGCCGGATATTTACCTCTGGAATATTGGTTTAAGAGGAAATATTGATAATATTGCAGGTACTGGATTAAGCTTCAAAGCAGATGTTGAGTTACAGACAGGAAAGATAAAAAACTTACCCGAAAACTTACCCACAGAAATAAAACTCAGAGGTTGGGCAGCAATGGCAGGTCTTGACTACAAATTCAAGGCAATTCCTCTTGCATTAACACTTGAGTATGCAATAGGAAGCGGAGACAAAGATTCAACCAATGACAAAGATGAGTCATTCATCACGGCACTTGGTAATGAACAGCACTATACTTTTGTATATGAATATTTAACTCCTTCAGCATGCAACTTTGGTGGCAAAATTTCTGATAAAGTTGAGAGAACCGGTCTCTGCAATACCCAGTATGTAAAATTTGGTGGTGCCTATGACATCACAAAGAACCTCAAAGCAGAACTCTATGGTTACTGGTTAAGAGCTCACAGAGCACATAGTTTTAATGGTTTCGCGCCAAGCAAAGACCTTGGATGGGAAGTTGATGCAAGGCTTACCTACAAGATTGACAGAAATCTTACTTACACTATCGATGCCGGATACTTCGATCCAGGTAAAGCCTTCAAACTCAAAGATACTGGCAGAAATGCCGATGCTGCCTGGGCAGTAAGACATGCTCTCCAGCTTAGATTCTAAATGAATTAAAATTGCACCGTGTTTGCTAATCATAGGCGGGGTTAAATTCCCCGCCTTTTTATTTTTTATACTTTCTATTTCTAAAAAAATCACTCATTTTACTTATCCTCGTAAGCGTTGTAAATCTATGGATTATTCTGTTATACTCTACTTCAGCTGGATGTAAGGGAAGAGGGGTGAGAATCCCCCGCTGCCCCGCAGCCGTGTTGAGA
>WUQU01000082.1 GCA_009889605.1 Candidatus Bathyarchaeota archaeon
CCGGGGCTAAGCACAGACTACTTTTTGGATACTTTGACAATCTAAGAAATACTCTCAGAGCGGAGAATACCGTTGAGCTAAAGGAATGTTCCGTTTGTGGATTTCCAACAACTGAGGAAAAGTGTCAATACTGCAAGCTTGTCGAAAGGGTTAACGAAAACTTATGTGAATCTCATAAACAAGGAGGCAAAGATGCATAGGTACAAGTCAAAGTTAGTGAAAATGAAAGAAAATGAATATTCGATTTTCGATATAATAATAATTTTAGATGTCATAGTATTAATGATAATAGGCTTACTGACACTCAGAAGCGTTGTGCTTGGCACTTCGCAAGAATCTCGCTTTCTGAAACAGTTGATTTGGGACTTAGTATCAATAGTAGTGATGTTCTACATAATATTCGAGAAGGAAACAAGGATACAAAAATATCTGAAATACATATACGGTGCCTCAGTGGTACTGCTAATTTTAGTCCTGTTCATAGGCAAATCTGTGTACGGTGCCAAAAGGTGGATAGACATTGGTGTATTTGATTTACAACCGTCTGAAATTTTTAAATTTTCAATCATTCTTCTTATGGCTTACATATTTTCAAAATACCAAAAAGAAAAGGCGTTCTTGCTATCCATGTTAGCTGTCTCTCCGGCCGTGCTTATCTTTCTTGAACCTGATTTAGGTATGACTATTTTGATGCTCTTCATATGGTTTACAATGCTACTATCGAGCGATGTTGATAAGAAATACATTTTCGCAATAATTGGCGCCGGACTGCTGATAGCGCCATTAGCTTTTTTCTTTCTGCTAAAAGACTATCAACGAGCAAGAATATTGGCTATATTTAATCCGCAAGAACACTTTCAGTACGGAGCATACAATACAATTATGTCGAAGACGGTTATAGCAAATGGCGGAGTGACAGGTACGGGCTACGGATTGGGCACGGGAACAAATATGCACATAGTCCCGATGCAGTATACCGACTTCATCTTTTCAGCTTATGCAGAGCAATTTGGACTAATAGGTTCTATCA
>WUQU01000083.1 GCA_009889605.1 Candidatus Bathyarchaeota archaeon
AAAACACTCACACACTACTACAACCACCTAAGAGGAAAAGCCTTAAGTTGCCACGTCTCTCGGGGTCAGCGAAATACTACAAATGGGAGCATTCTGGGCATTCAATTTGGATAAGGCTGAGTACGCTTAAGATTTCTGAAGCGCTTGGAAGATCTTCAGCTTCCTCTGCTATTTTCTGATAGCGCATTCCATTTTACCTTGGGGCTTAGCGTTTGCTGCTGGAGCCATGCTTTTCGTAGTTATAGATGAGATGGTTCCTGAAAGCCACAAGAAAGGGTTGGAAGAAAAGCTACTTTCGGGTTAATAGGCGTTTTCTCGATAATAATGCTTCTTGACAGTTTTTATTTACATAAAATAGAGTAGAGGAATAGATGGTGAAGCGGTTGCATAGATATATCAAAATGGCTAATGCGGGAGAAGTGCGTAAAAACGGAATGAAATTAGTGAAAGTAGATGCGCTTGAAGTGTTATTAATAAATGTCAATGGCACTTTTTACGCTTTTGATAACAGATGCCACCACATGGGGTATCCGCTGTTTTTCGGAAAACTAGAAGGTCAAATATTGACTTGTGGATTTCATTATGCAAAATTTGATGTTAGAAGCGGTAAACCATTAAATAAAGTAACCGAAAAGTCCTTAGAAAAATAAGGTTAAAGAAGTCTGATTACACCCTAATGGTTGATGTCTCTCAATAAGTCAAACGTTATTCATAAACAGCAATTTTGAAACAGAATTCTACATAAAATTATTTATAGACAATTAGCTATTAAAGCATAAGCGGGAGGAATGGAGGATGGCTAAAGAAGAGCTTGTACAAATGTTGAATAAGGCTTTAGAACTGGAGCATGCCGCAAGAATCCAATACCTTGCTCATGCAGAGTTGGTGAAAGGAATAAACGCAGAGCCTATAATCGCTAGACTGAAGGAAATCGCCGAGGATGAGAAAAAACATGAGGAAATGTTTAGAGAGTTGGTTGGCAGTTACTTAGGCGGAGTTCCATCTATGGGGATGGCTGAAACCCATTCTGCTAAAACCGTAAGCGAAATCTTAGAGGTAAATATTAGAGATGAAATGCACGCTGTTGACGTTTACACTGATATTCTGGAAAAAGTGAGGGAAATGAAAGAAGAGCTCAAGTACGAGTATTTCCAGCTAGAACATAAGTTAAGGCATATCATACTAGATGAGCAGGAACATATAGCTGAACTATGCTTACTTCAAGGCT
>WUQU01000084.1 GCA_009889605.1 Candidatus Bathyarchaeota archaeon
AGTTTTAAGAACGGTAGCGTTGATAGAGTACATGGCTCTGCTCGGGTTTTTCGTCCCTGCGAAAAACTCGGTGCTACCCGTTGTAAGTGCAATAGCTCTGGTAACCGAAGATACACAAAAGCCGTTGAGCGGGCTATCTTCATTCGCTTCAGAAATTCTCATGATAGATGAAGCTTACAAAATCGCTAAGGAGAAACGGAAAGCTTTAATTCTCATAGACGAACCTGCCCGAACAACGAATCCATACGAAGGCTCAGCAATAGTGAATGCTATAGTAAAAGCCTTTGACAGCACAAATTGTTGGACGTTGATAGTCACGCATTTTGATGATATAAAATGTGAAAGGCGGTACAGAGTAAAAGGACTAAAGCCTGTTCAGAATACGAACTTGTTGCTGAAAGATATTCAAGATTTGATGGATTACTCTTTAATTCCGGACAATGGCACATCCGTTCCAAAGGAAGCATTGAGAGTGATGGAGATTTTGAATATTAGCGAAGATTTAGTATATGAAGCGAAAAATAACTTAAGAAAAAAATAAATAGACTGGAAAAATTAGCAAAAGATTGGAGGGGATACGTTATGGAAAGCAAACTCGGTATAGACCCGAAGAAGGTTGAGCGAGCACGTGAGCTTGCAAAAGATATCGCTGTTGATGTTACGAACTTTGTCCAGAAGTACTCAACAGTGAGTGTTGAGAGGACGATATGCCGCTTTTTTGGTATTGATGGCATAAATGACGAGGGAATACCTTTACCGAATGTTGTTGTTGATCACCTCAAAGAAAAAGGCGTGTTGCAAAATGGTGCAGCACTGTACATAGGGAATGCGATACTTGAAACTGGAATGACACCTCAACAAATTGCAGAGGCTGTTGCATCAGAAAAGCTTGATTTATCAAAACTTCCAGTGCACGACATTAACGATATACGCGGTGTCGTCGATGGACTCGCTGATAAAGCCATTAAAATAATCGACGAGAAAAAAGCGGAGCGCGAAAAGATGCTTAAAGAACTCGGCG
>WUQU01000085.1 GCA_009889605.1 Candidatus Bathyarchaeota archaeon
CCGGTCAAAAACTTTAGGATATGTTGGGGGTCGCGGTTTAACACTTCAGCAACTTCGTTGAAGTTGTGAATCACGGTGCGCATACCTATAACAGAATAATGAAGCCTTGGGATTTCTAGACGCTCCCGTGTAGAAGTGATTTCAAGAAGTTGGGAACGTGACCTTTTAAGTAAAACCTCATAATCGTAGCTCATTAGTGGTGCTCCCAAAAGCCATAATTAAATCATTGTATTTAAAACTTAACGCTTGCAGTATGGAATCTCACATTTTAATGGTTGAATAAAATGGTAACGGTAAATATGATGCGCTTTATGTTTATGTAGCGGAGATAACTGTTATTCCAATGAAGTTTTAATTCACAAAATTTTTAAGTTAGTTTTAGACTGCTTTAGATATCGCAAACATTGCTATATGCTAGAGTGGAAGTGGCAAGATGCCCCCCAGCCACCACACACCACAGAAATACTCAACGATTTTCCCTTCTCCAACAGCAAGGAAAAATGCAAAAGACTGAAAACAAACATGAACACTTGCCGCATAAGTGATCTGTTAAAAGCTAAACTGGCGCGAGATTGGTTTTCACCGCTAAGCATCCATTAACAAGAATAGCCATAAAAGGGTGAAAACTATGCTTAAAACATATAGCCTAGTCGGTGGATGTCAAAAGGTAAGAGAAGTTGAAACGTTGGAGAGAAAATTATGGAAGTAAAAAATGACTGTTTTATAGCTGTTCTTAAAAGCAGCTGTGAAAATGAACTTGATGGGGAGTTTGGTAGAATTTTACTGGAAGCCGTTGATACTGCATTGGGCGCCAGCATAAAAGAGGCATTATACTTCCACTTAGAAACAACATTTGCCCTAAAAAAGGAAGCAATACCTGCGAATCCGACGAAACTTTCAGACAGCCTTGAAAGAATATTTGGTTTAGGAGCAAAATTTATAGAAAAAATAATCCTTGAAGCTGTTTGCACTAAAACTAAGTGTACGCTGCCTAAAAACTGGGATAAAGACCGGTTTGCAGAAAACATAGAGAAAATAAAAATGAATTACGTTCAGAACAAAGTTATAGAAAATAGGTAGAAGAAAACCTCCTTCTCACATCACTGATAGCGGTTCTTCTCCGAAATAAAGGATGAGAAAGCGCAAGTGCTTGGCTCTAATAGCTAAATTATTAAAGGTTGTTTAACATAAAATGGGAAGGTGGGGGGCTTAATTGGGTTATATCTATCTTTATACTGGGACTGGTGGTGGAAAAACCACTAATGCTTTGGGTTTAGCTTTGCGTTCCGTTGGACACAAGCGCAAGGTTGTAATAATCCAATTTCTGAAGTGGTGGAAGAATACTGGCGAATATAAAATTAGAAAAGCACTTGCGCCATATTATGAGATTTACCAGTTTGGCCGAAAAGGGTGGCATGGTCTAGGCAATTTAGGTGAAGAAGATAAGAAACTGGCGAGAAAAGCATTGAAATTTGCAGAAAAAATTGTTAGGGAGAAAAAGCCGCATCTCCTTGTTTTAGACGAGATTAACCTAGCTTTACATTGTAATCTTTTGGACGTAAGGGAAGTTCTAGAATTTTTGGATAAGCTTCCGAAGAAAACTGATGTAGTTTTAACTGGAAGATTTGCACCTAAAGAGCTTATTGACCGAGCAGAATTTGTAAATGAGGTAGTTGATGTTAAGCATCCAGAGGAAACAATTACAACGAAGGGTATCCAATACTGATCTTGCTACTTGCAAAGTCGGGACGTAAAATGGCAAAACAGGCGCATATGATATGCAACACTTATATGAGTGTTAACCCTATTTTCAAGGTAACTGGATGTGTATAAAATTGACAGAGTTGGAGGATAAAGTGCGCGAAGCTGTTGGTAAGGTTATTGACCCAGAAACAGGGTTAACCTTCGCAGAAATGCAAATGATTAAAAACGTCAAAGAAGAAGCGCCTGGAACGGTAAAGGTTGAATATATCCCTTCAAGCCCATTCTGTCCCATAGCCTTCAAACTGGCTGCCGACATCAAGAAAGGGGCTTTGAAAGTTTCCGGTGTGAAAAAGGCATTAGTTTATTGCCGCGGACACTTGATGGAGCAGCAAATAAACGAAATGACGAACAAAGAATAGAAAAGGAATTGCCAGTTTTTGACCCTGCAGTAAAAGCCTCTTTTCACCACTGACTCATGAGAACGTGAAGCATTAAAAGACTTAGAAATCACAATCAACTTTCAAATTTTTCCTTTGCACCATCAGCATCAGAAACGCTTCTGTGATGCCCATAAACCAAGCATGCACCGCACGTGCAAGCACTTCGAAGATACTTCGAGATGAATGGGTAACCAAAAGCCTTAAGTGAAGAGGCAGCCTATGTTTTGACAAATAAGGTAAAGGTGTTGATTTAGGTTTGGCAGTTGAAAGTTTTTCAGGAAACAGAAAACCCGTAGACATGAAAGTAGGCGAGTTAAAGCTTGCCTCAAGGGCTGTAAACGTCAAAGCAAAAGTGGTTTCAAAAAGTGAAATTAGAAACATAGCCTCGGGAAGGGATGGAGCACCCCACACGGTCTGCGACGCTTTAATAGGCGACGAAACAGGATGCATCTACCTGACTCTCTGGGATGATAACATAGGTAAGGTGAAGGAAGGCGAAACCATAAGCATAGGAAACGGCTATGTAACCCTATTCAAGGGAAGCATGCGTCTAAACATTGGAAGATATGGCACTTTGGAAGTTGCAAAAGAGGCGCTTGCCGGCGAGGTGAACACCCAGAACAACCTTTCCACAAAAGTATACGAACAACCAAGACGCCCATTCAGAGGGAGAGGTGGAAGAAACTTCGGCGGAAGAGACCGAAGAGGCGGATACAGACAAAGAAGATACTAAGCAAATAGGCGCGTAGTCTGTTCACCAAAATATTTTAACTTCTTTTTGTTGGCTGAAAGCTTTATAGGCACTTTATAAAATCCATGTGAGTATTTTACTCTAACCGCATTTTTATTTCGTTTAAGTATTGCATGAAATCATAATTCTCGTCTTCCATATGTTCTATTCAAAGTTTACTGCATAGAACCTTAATAATGGATTTCTCAATGACTTGGGCGCCTAGACCGAAAATTTTTCTTAAACACTCAGCGAAAATTTCAGGATTATCTGGGATGTTTTCTTTTCTTAGGCCGTAAGAATGTTGAAGATGAAAATAAACCACGTCTCTTCCGCTTTCTCCAAGTATCAGCAGACCTTCATCTATAGCTTCGACTAAGGCTTCTTTGAAGAGTGTTTCTTTTTTGGTCATGATTTTCCCTCCTAAAACTCCTTTGCGTGGATGTAGAAAGCCATTAGGAATAATATGTAGGATAGGTTGAAGAGTAAATCAGCTATATGGCCGCTGTAATATGTGCCTTGGGCGGTTGCATAGCTGAAAAGCATGTCAGCGCAAACAGTAAACAAGATTGCCATGGTGATTAGAAGCCAAGATTTTCCAATTTTTCCCTTCCAAAAGATTAAAAGTCCCAAAAACGCCACGGAGAACAAGGTGACATCAAGTAGGAGATAAGCCAAATCCATAACCATCGTAACTAAGTCTTCTTCAGCTGCCAGAACTGGAGTTATCAATGTGGCTGATGCGAAAACAGCCAAGCTAACAGTAATCAACGTGGACGCTGCAAACATTTTCCAAGATATTGCTGGACTAAAAATCTTAACGTATAAAAGCAATGCGAAGAAGAAAGGGATATAACCGCTTATCCAGAAAACGTCGGCAGCGGATGGGTAGGGAACTTCAACGCTTAAAATAAGTGTGTAACCTGCCCATGCGACTTCACCCATAAACCAGAGAAACAATCCACAGGTGAAAAAAGCCATATGATCGAAAATTTTTCTTCAGCCTTGCGCCAGTATTTTCCCAAGGTGAAGCCGGAAATTATAACGGTTGCCCCAGCAAGAAGTGGTGGAAAGGCATTCGAGAAAAACGCAACAACCTCGGGATGGTAGCCTTGGGAAGCGTAAACTAAAATTAACACGATTTTAGGAGAAGGCTTGCCTTGTAGATTTTGAGCACACTAGGCACTCTCGTTGGCGATTGAAGGCATCCAAATATCTTGTGGCTTAAGATTCTATATTTTATAAGTTTTGCGGAACCTTTAAACCCGAAATCCTCAAACAAATCTTTCAAAAAGGAGAAACCCTTGATGCCCCAACATAAAAAAGAATTAGAGCAAATCACCGTGGAAGAGTTGCTGGCTAAAGCTAAAAAGCCAACACAACTAGCTTCGCCGATGCACAAGTTTTATGAAGGAAAAGTTCAAGTTATGCCCAAATGTGCTATAACAAGTCCTGAAGACTTTGCAGTTTGGTACACGCCTGGCGTTGCCGCTCCATGCAAAGAGATTCAAGCAAACCCAGAAAAGTCCTTTGAGCTTACAAACCGCTGGAACTATGTGGCGGTGGTTTCAGACGGCACACGCGTTTTAGGCTTAGGCGACATAGGCCCAGAAGCAGCTATGCCCGTCATGGAGGGAAAAGCGCTTTTATTCAAATATTTAGGCGGCGTTGACGCTTTTCCAATATGCCTAAAAACCAAAGACCCAGAAGAGATAGTGCGCGTATGCGAACTTATCGAGCCAACTTTTGGCGGGATAAACCTTGAAGACATTGAAAAACCAAAATGCTTTTACGTTTTGGAGAAAGCCCGAGAACGGTTGCAGATTCCAGTTTGGCACGATGACCAACAGGGAACTGCCACAGTAATATTAGCCGGATTAATAAACGCCTTCAAAATAGTTGGCAAAAACCCCAAGGAAAGCCTCATAACTCTAATTGGAGCGGGAGCAGCCAACATCAGAACCGCCTATGTGCTAATCAGATGGGGCTTAAAACCTGGCAACATAATAATGGTGGACACTAAAGGCATAGTTCATAACGCAAGAAAAGACGTAACCCGAGAGGAAGACCCGTGGAAATATGAACTCGCCCAAATCACCAACGCTGAAGGCAGAACAGGCGGCATGCCGGAAGCCTTCAAAGACGTAGATGCCGTAGTTGCAGCCTCAAAGCCTGGTCCAGACACAATAAAGAAGGAGTGGGTAGCCGCAATGGCTGACGATGCAATAGTTTTTGCATGCGCAAACCCCATACCAGAAATCTGGCCTTGGGAAGCTAAGGAAGCTGGAGCGCGTATAGTGGCTACTGGAAGAAGCGACTTTCCAAACCAAGTTAACAACAGCCTAGGGTTTCCAGCCATATTCCGCGGTGTATTAGACGTGAAAGCGAAAACAGTTACAGATGACATGTGTATAGCCGCTGCAGAGGAACTTGCAAAGTTCGCCGAAGAAAGAGGAATAGACGAGGATAATATTTTGCCGAGAATGGAGGAATGGGAAGTCTACCCACGCGAAGCAGTGGCATGCGCCCTAAAATCCATAGAACAAGGCGTAGCCAGAGTAAAACCAACCAAGCAAGAGTTATATGAACGCGCAGTGACAATCATAAAAAACGCTAGGGAAAGCCTCAAGCTTCTTATGAAAGAAGGGATTATAAGTAAACCGCCGAAAGAAGAGGAAATCCTCGGAGGAAAAGGCTGAAACATTTTCTCACACAATATTCTGAAAATGCAGAAAATTATTTAAGCTGTTTTATGAAAATAGTAAGTTAGGAGAAAAGTGACATGCGGTCAGACTACGCCTTATATATGGTGGCTGTAATATTTTTCATATTGACTGGTATAACGCTGGTATATCAAGTAGAGCTTAAGGAACTGTGGATAATCTCAACCGTTGTTTTAGGCCTCTTCTTTGACGGTCTAGGATACTCTCAGAGACCAAAAGCTCAGGTGGAAACTGTAACAACGGAAGCACCTCCGCCGTCAGCGCCTTCCATGCCAGCAGTACAAGAGTCGGTTACTGCTGAAGCTCAAGCTGTTCAAGTTGTCGAACAGCCTGCCCCAACTGTTACCACTGTTAGAGCACTGACAGAAGTGAAGGGCATAGGTGAAAAGCGGGCGGAGCAGCTTAAAGCTATAGGAGTAAACTCGGTTGAACAGTTGGCTGAAGCCTCTGCAGATGATTTAGCTGCTAAACTTAAGGTTTCCCCAAAAATCACCAAAGTTTGGATAGAAAACGCCAAAAAACTTACTGAAAAATCCTAAAGTGATGGAGACTAGTTTACAAGTTCAATATTCTTATTATGTTCCTTCTCTCCAACCTTTTTATAGCGTCTAAAAATTCGTTTTTCTTCTTACCAGTCAAATCAAGATTTTGCAGCATGTCGTTTATAGGTATTCCGGGTTTTCCAAGTTTGGCTGTCTCCTTATGTAGACGGTTCACTATGAGGCGTTCTAGTTTTCCACATCGCCAAGTAGTATCCCGGACAAGTACAACTATTGCCCTTCCAAAACTCTTTTTTGCGTCCTTTTTCTTTTTTCTTTCCAAGCCACCCACACCAGTATTTTTCCAACTTGAAGCTTTTAGAGTTTACGTTTAAGAGAATCACTCCTAAAGGCATTTTTTAAAGAGTATCCCATGAGCGTCTTTATAGTAGTTTTTAAGACTTCCCACTTTCCTGTAGCCGAGTTTTAGGTAAAGGTTCAAGGCTGCAACATTGTCTTCTCTTGCTTCAAGGTAACAATTCTCGACTCCTTTTTCAACAAAGATTTTTTCAATTTGCTCTAGAAGCGCGGTGCCTATTCCCATCCTCCGGTGGCTGGGGTGAACATCTACTGTCAATATGCGGCCAGTTAATTTTTCCTTTTCATAATATATCATGCCTATTATGAAGCCTATTATGTTGTGGTTGTCTTTTGCGACGAGGCTTACGGAATTGGGGTGGGCTAGCAGATGGGCTATTTGGCGTTTTGTGAAGGCTTCGGTTTTAAAACATTTTTGTTCAATTTCATAAAGTCTATCTAAATGTCTAAGTGAAGCATCCTGAATTGATATTTTTGCTGGCTCCATCACTTAAGGTATGGTAATCCTGGGATTTAGGTTTTTTCTGCAGTGCTCGTGTTCAACGACATTTTTATCGCTTTTATTTCAAGCCATTGTTGAGCGGCAAAGCCTATGAAGAATCGGAGCCAAACGGTTAAAATTCTGGTAAGAATCGTGGCTGTGGCGCTTATTTCAAAGGGTATGCCCAGCACGTTGTAGAGGGTTGTCATGGTTATTTCTGGCAAGCCAACTTCGAAGGGCACGCTGAGCGGGATGGATTTGATTGCTGAAACTATAGATTGCGTCACGAGAATTATGCTCCAAGAGACTGGGAAGCCCAGAGCTAAAAAGACTAGATAACATAGGAGTAAATAAGATAGCCATGAAAGACCAGATATGAAAATGGATGCAGCGACAACTTGCAGGGCGCGTCCAAACTGTTTCATAGAGCCATGGAACATTCCAGCAATTTTGACGGCTTCCTCCCTCAACTTTGTTGGTTTCCATCTTCCCCTGCTGACACGTTCAACGATTTTTATGATCCAGTTTATGATCTTCATTGTCCAGTTCTCTTTGACGCATAAGAGAATCAGCAAGACTAGGAAAAATAGGGTTATGGCGACGAGGAATAAGCTTAAATTGAAAATTACAGGGTCTACAAATCTTTCCGTCAGAAGCATGCCTACGCCTACCACAATGGTTGCAACGCCTACGCCCATGCTTATAAGCCTATGCGCCACAAGAGAAGCCACAACCTGACCACTTACACCGTTGCCCTGCTCCCTTGTGATCAAATACACTCTGGAAATTTCGCCGCTTACAGATTCTGCGGGAATAATTATGTCCATAAAGGTGCCATACCAAACATAGAGATAGGCTTTCCAAACTGAAAGCTTCACTTGAAGAAAATTGAGGAGGACACGCCAAGCCATCGCATACAGAAAAGTGTCAACAAGAATTAGGAGAGCGGCCAGAAAATAGATGGGCAGGTTTGCGTTTTTAACCGTTGTGATTATTTCGGGTATGTCCACTTGGAATAGGTAGAGGTATATGATGAAGGCGGCTATGCCTATGGCTGGCAACAGTATGGTTTTCCACGTGGCTTTAGGCTTTACGGAAACCATTAAGGATGCTTCCGAGATGACTCCAAAAGATTCTAAACCCAAATTATATATTTTACCCAAAAACGCCCGCAAAACGGCTTGACCTTCCCATGCGTAAACCCCACAAAGGCTAGCTTAACAACCCAAAGTCACTTGGAAAGGCGTTTTAGGAAATTTTAAATGGTTAAGGTGCTCCAGAAGAGAGAAAGGCTTGATGATGCACTATGTTGACGCGGGAAGAAGCCCTTAACCTTGTTAAGAAGCACATTTCGAAAAGGAATATCCTATATCATGTGCTCGCCGTAGAGGCAATAATGCGAAGCGTAGCCCAACATTTAGGCGAAGACGAAGAAAAATGGGGGTTGGCGGGTTTGCTCCACGACATTGACTATGAAAAGACTGAAACTGTTCCAGAAAAACACAGTCTGATAGCCGAAGAACTCTTGAAAGGCTCAGTGCTCGAAGAGCTTATAAAAGCCATAAAAAGCCACAACTTCAAACATACGGGAGTTAAACCCGAAAACACTATGGAAAAGGCTTTGATTGCATGCGACGCAGTTTCAGGCTTGCTTGTTGCATGCGCCTTGGTAATGCCGTCAAAGAAATTGGCGGAGGTCAAAGTGGAAACTGTTGCAAAAAAGTTTAAGGATAAGGATTTTGCGAGAGGCGTGGAAAGAGAGAGAATCTTGCTATGCGAGGAAATTGGGATACCGCGGGACAAATTTTTTGAGGTAGCCCTTAACGGGCTTAAAAAGGCAGCCGCCGAGATAGGCTTGTAACGCCTTTAGAATTCTGGTTTAGTCTTGCCCAGCTTCTTGTCAAGACACGCCTTGACAAGTCCGTAATATTCGGGGTCGGGCTTTCCCGGGCGGCTTTTGAATTCTCCGTGGAACTGGGAAGCGAAAAAGAAGAAGTGTGTAGGCAGCTCCAAAATCTCCATTCGCCGTCCATCAGGGCTTTTGCCTGAAAACACTAGCCCACCTTTCTCAAGCTTATCAGCGTAGTCAAGGTTGACCTCAAACCTGTGACGGTGCCGCTCATAAATTTCGCCGCTTTTGTAAAGGGTATAGGCTGTTGTGCCGGGTTTTACTAGAATTTTGTGGGCGCCTAAACGCATGGTTGCCCCTTTATATTCTATACCGCGTTGTTCAGGCATGAGATCTATCACTGGATGAGGCGTATTCGGGTTTATTTCAGTGCTATTGGCGCCTTCTAAGCCGCAAACGTTTCTTGCAAATTCGATTACAGCAAGCTGAAAACCATAACATATTCCGAGGAAGGGAATTCCGTTTTCCCTTGCAAACTTTATCGCCATGATTTTTCCTTCGGTGCCCCTTGGGCCGAAACCGTAGGGGATGAATATTCCATCAAAATCCTTTAGCGTTTGCACCTTGTCAGGGTTTTTCTCAAAAGTTTCAGCTTCGATGTAGCTGATGCGGACTCTGGTTTTGCATTCTGCACCAGCGTGTCTTAACGCTTCGTTCATGCTTACATAACTGTCAGCCAAGCCGGCATATTTGCCTACCAAAGCGATTTTAACTTCATACCGGGGGTTTAGTATTGCGTCTACGAATTTTTGCCATTCTTCAAAATTGGGTTTACGCTCTGAAAAACCCAGCCGCTTACAAATGAATTCGCCCATTCCCTGTTCGTCGAGAATAAGGGGAACCTGATAAATTGATTCAACATTATGGGAGCAGAAAACTGCGTTTTCAGGTATTGTGCCGAATAAGGCGATTTTCCTTAAGGTTTCAGCGTCAATTTTTTCCGAGCACCGTGCCACTATTATGTCCGGTTGGATACCGATGCGTCTTAACTCGTTGACGCTGTGCTGCAAAGGCTTCGTTTTCATCTCTTTTGTAACGTCTAATATGGGGACTAAGGCTACATGCACATACAAGGTGTTCTCGTAGCCCTCTTCCAAACGCATTTGGCGGATGGCTTCTAGGAAGGGTAAGCCTTCAATGTCACCTACGGTGCCGCCGACTTCGGTTAAAACCACGTCAACCTTCGAGTTTGACGCTACGCGCCTTATGTGCTCCTTAATCTCGTTAGTCACGTGGGGGACAATTTGGACGCATCTTCCAAGAAAGTCTCCGCGGCGTTCCTTTTCGATGACCGCCTTATAAACCATGCCCGTCGTAATGTTATTCTCTTTTTTCAGGTTCAAGTCTAAAAAGCGTTCATACCATCCCAAGTCCAGGTCGGTTTCGCCGCCGTCGTCTGTCACATAAACTTCGCCGTGCATATACGGGTTCATGGTTCCAGCGTCAACATTCACGTAAGGATCAATTTTCACGGCAGTAACCCTTAAACCCCTAGCCTGAAGCATTTTCCCAATAGAGGAAGTTACAATACCCTTACCAACGGAGCTTAAAACGCCGCCCGTGACAAAAACATACTTAACCATGCCTATTTTCCTCTCGCAATAACAAAACCATAGAAAATACTCAGCATTTAAACTTATTCTATGACCTTACCAAAGTTTTACAACGCAAAACCCCTCTTGCAACTCAACGTATATTTGCACGGGCTTTGGTTAAAATATGAGAAAAACATCATTACCATGGGAAAAAAACAGAATGACCACCAACAAGAGGCCAAGCATCGTCTATTGGCTGGGCAACAATCTATACCTAAACATAACCAACCAGTGCCCCAACAAGTGCTACTTTTGCCTAAGAAACTTCAAGAGTGGAGTGGGCGGGTTTAACCTTAAACTGGAAAAAGAGCCTACAGTAAATGAGGTTTTGGCAGAGCTTCAAGAGGTTATAAACCGGAAAAATTGGCGGGAAATCGTTTTCTGCGGTTTCGGAGAACCCCTCGCAAGGCTGGACTGCGTCTTAGAGGTCAGCAGTTGGATAAAGAAAAACTATGGCAAAATCGTCACTTTGAGGATAAACACTAACGGCCAAGGATTCCTACTCAACAAAGGGCGTGATGTTTTAAATGAGTTGAAGAATGTCGGAATTGATAAGCTGAGCATAAGCCTAAACGCGTCTGACAAAGAAACGTACGCGGAGATTTGCCGTCCAAGCTTTGAAAACGCTTTTGAAAGTATCCTAGAATTCATTGAAAAAGCCAAAGAAATTTTTGATGTCGAAGTCACCGCAGTGACCCTTCCAGAAGTAAATCTTCAGAAAATTGGGGAAACCGCTGAAAAAATGGGAGTAAAATTTAGAATAAGAGAGTATATTCCCTGTTTTTGGTAGCCTTTTATCCCAAGAGGGTGAAAAGGCTGCGGGCAATTACTGTAACGCCGATGGAGATAATGAATCCGCCGATAAAGCCCAGCCAGCCGAATTTACTAAAGCTCAGCCAAATTTACAAGCTTTAGTAAATGTATGTGATTGGTTTAATCTTGTTTTCTCTCCGCATCTCTAATCAAAACATTTGTTCCAAAAGGTTCCTAAGACTTTTGGCCAAAACGTTATCCCAGTTAAAAAGAATTGTTGTCGGCGCAAAATCGCCAAAAACACCGACATTTAAACCAAAAACTCCGCACACAAGGTTAAGTTTAGAGCATGATTTTTATACAAGTTTGAAAAAGAAATGAACCTTAGTGTGACGGTGAAAAAATGAAAATTGAAAAACCTGAGCTTGTAGCATACATCATGATAGTAGTAGGCCTAGTATTGCTAGTCCTAACCTTTATCATTGCTGCTTTGATGCTCATGTCCGTCGTAGGCATCGCCACAGCCCAAGACTTGTCAAAAGCCCTGGGAGGGATTCTTGGCCCCATAGCAGAAGCCGTAATAAAAGTCATGTTCCTTGGAATAATGGGCTGGACAGGCTCCATTGCAACCATAAGGGGAATACAACTTTACAAAGAATCAAAGTTGCCCGTGCAACCTCAGCAGGTTAGACAAGTCAAAAACGAAGAAAAAAACTGGAAAAGCTTAACCGCCTAAAGCTTCGGGGAGTTTGATTTGTGCCAAACCATAAGGGCTATTGGATGGATAATTACAATTCTATGGATTATCATACTAGTATTGCCAGTTACTGTGGCATTCTCGCTTATCGAAATCATTGAAGCAAAAGGCGTTGGCATCCAAGAACCAATGGGCTTCATATCCAACGGAAATCTTTTTCTCTCCATCCCCTTCTACATTGACAACACTGGTTTTTACGACCTTACAGACGTGGAGGTTGAACTAAAAATTTTCATGAAAAACGAGACGTTATCAACCTTATCGGCAAAATTGCCAAACATCCCTGCAGGCGAAATGGTGGGTTCCAACTGTAACTTTTCTCTAAGCCTAGAAGAACTGCTCTCCAAGAACATGGAACTTTTAACAAA
>WUQU01000086.1 GCA_009889605.1 Candidatus Bathyarchaeota archaeon
CCTGTATATCTGATTCCCGAAAACAACTTTCGATGTTCTCGACTGTGAGCTTTTTCGGTGATTCTCGAAGAATTTTCCTAAGCCCTCTTTCTGCACTTTCAAGAGATTTTATGTACATATTTCTGTCTTCGTTTTCTACACCTTTTATTGTGACGTTCAGATATCCGTTATAGATCAGAAAGAAATTCATCAATAACCGTCCAGCTCTACCATTCCCATCCTCGAACGGATGTATCGATTCAAAAAAGACATGTGACATAGCTGTTGCTTCGTGCACAGGGAATTTTGAGTAGGCATATTTTGTAAACTCAAGCCACAATCTTATCCAGTCGTCCAAATCATATTCTGGAGGTCTGATTTTAGCGCCAGTTATCCTTATCGGTCCACTTCGAAAAGCTCCAAGCTTCTTTTCGTTTAACAAACCATCGAATAAAAATCTATGAACACTCTTAACAAACGCAAGAAAATATGGAGACTCACCTGTCTTCGAATACTCAAGCGCCATTCCATACAGCATCTTGGCAGTTCGGAAATAATTGCTAACCTCACTTGCGGCTTTATACCTTCCGCCAACTGCATTTTCAAGTTCTTCTTCTGTTGCGAAGATTCCCTCTATCATTATTGAGTTTCGAGTTTCTTCTTTGAGCATGTATAGCCACTCTTTGTTCGTCACTTCAATGGGTACAAAATTGCACAAGCTTTTTCTCCATTTTATTAGGTCATGTAACACATTATTCATTTGACATCACCTCATTTGTGTCCGGTTTTCAAAATAGTGCAAAACCATATTTGCGACGAATGCTTTACATAAATGCATATCAGAACATCGCAATTTGTCCAATTTCCGCCCAAAATAGCCAAACCGGACAACTGTTTACACAACAATAATCAAAAAGATACGTTGTAGTTACCTATTTCATCACTGACCTTATTATCCTCTCCGATGCATGTCCATCGCCAAATGGGTTTTTAAGCTCACCTGGCTGGAATTCAAAAGCTTTGTACATCGCATTTAATACGCCATCTGTCTGTGTGCCAGCAAGGACACCGAACCCGCTCTCAATGAGTTCCGGCCTTTCCGTTGTCTCCCTGCATACAACAACGAATTTGCCGAAC
>WUQU01000087.1 GCA_009889605.1 Candidatus Bathyarchaeota archaeon
GTAAATTCTGAACCTCACGTTGTGTTTTAAGCCCGCTCCTATATATCGTTGACCACAAACATTTTGCAGGTTAAACTCGTTGAACCCGTTGTTAACCAGTTTTTTTATTAACGCGTTTAGTTCGCGATAATACATTTCTTTTGCGTCGATATCCGCTAGGCTGTTTTCCACATTTATGCGGGCACGTTTGCTAACGTTACCTAAAAATTTCTCCATACAGTCAAACTCTCCAAAGTTAGTCGCCAACATGTTTAACTCCTAGAACTTTGAGTTCAGTTTCATTTAACCCGACGCCTCTCAGTTGCTCACGGTTTCCTCGCAGACTTTCAATGGCGTTTATGCCCATGCCACCAAGCATTTCCTTAATCTCAGAACTCCACGCATTAACAAGATTGACAACTCTTCGCGAGGCCTCCTGAGGGTCAAGCCTCTTTGAAATTGCCGGATCGGTGGTTGTTATGCCCCATGGACATTTCCCAGTGTAACATTTTTGGCATAAAGTGCAACCCATGGCTATTAACGCGGCTGTGCCTATGTAAACGGCATCAGCGCCTAAGGCTATGGCCTTAACTACGTCTGCACTGTTTCGGATACTTCCAGAAACCACTATGGAAACTTCATTCCTAACGCCTTCGTCACGTAGCCTTTTATCCACAGAAGCCAACGCAAGCTCAATGGGTATGCCTACATTATCCCGTATTATTTTTGGAGCAGCACCAGTGGCACCTCTGACACCGTCTATCACAAGGATATCGGCGCCACTGCGGGCTATGCCGCTGGCTATAGCCGCCACATTGTGGACAGCGGCGATTTTCACTGCAATGGGTTTTGTGTAGTTTGTGGCTTCTTTCAGCGTGTAAATAAGTTGTTTTAGGTCTTCAATGGAGTAAATGTCATGGTGTGGGGCAGGTGACAAGGCGTCGGCGCCTACGGGAATCATTCGTGTTTTTGCGATATCCTCGTTTACCTTTTCTCCGGGAAGATGACCACCTATTCCCGGTTTAGCACCTTGGCCTATTTTGATCTCTATTGCAGCTCCGACACTGAGATATTCGGGACTTACGCCGAAACGTCCTGAAGCTACTTGAACAATTATGTGGTCGCCGTACTTGTAAAGGCTTGAATGCAACCCACCCTCTCCGCAATTAAAGCATGTTCCACATTCTGTTGCGGCTTTCGCCAAGGCTTCGTGTACGTTTAGATTTACCGCTCCATAGGACATGGCGGCAAAAAGTATCGGTGTCTCGAGGCAGAGCTGGGGAGCAAGCTCCGTCTCCAAAACTATATCTTCGCCGTTAAACTCAAATTCAAGCTGCTGAGGTTTCTTCCCAAGATATGTCCGAATCTCAATGGGTTCTCTTAACGGGTCAATTGAGGGATTAGTTACTTGACTTGCGTTCAATAGAAGTTTATCCCAATAAGTTAGATTCGGTTTATCACATCCCATGCCGGCTAGTATAACGCTGCCATTTTCAGCTTGCTTCTTTATGGCAATTATTGCCTCGTTTGTCCAATGGTGATTTTCCCTGTAGAAATTAGGGTTTTTTCTAATTGTTATGGCTTTTCTAGGGCAGAAAACCACGCAACGTTGACAATTTACACAATTCTGGTCTCTGCTGCCTACCGAGTCTTCGTCACTTTTGTAATAATGAACTTGGTATGTGCACTGTTCGATACAGATTTTGCATTTATTGCATCGAGCGTTATCTCTTTCAACGATATACTCGGGCAAAAGATGGGTTTTCATGTCGCCCTCCCCGCTTGCCTTGCTATCAATGGCGATTCTAAGACGGGTGATTCGACTCTGCCTACTACCATTTCGCCCCCTTTAGGGTTCCAAACTTTGTCCAGTTTCGGTGACACGGCACGTATGGCAGATTCCTCTGAAGAGAGATAGAAAAGGTCTCCTTTCACGGCTGCTGTCAAGGGCCTCAATTTTATGCGATCCGCCAAACCTATCATTTCTCCATGGTGGGCGACAACTACTGAAAAAGGGCCATTCATTAATAATCCGCTGTAGGTCTGTCTCAAAATGTTAAACAAGTGTTTCTGTTTTTGCGGCATGCGCTCTATTTCGTCCCAGAAAGGTGGAGTAAAAATTTTGGGAACAAACTCCATTGGAACTTTGTGCCGCCTCACTAAGAGGTCGAAGGCATAGGTGAGCACCTCTGTGTCAGTCTGCATGGTGCACTTATATCCAGGGTTCCAAGAATCGACGATTAGCCCCGTAAGAGGAAAGTTCACCATTATGCGCTATAGACCAATCTAAAAGATTGAAGGGATGAGCCCCACCCCACCATCCAGGAGTGTTTGTTGGATATCTCCCATGACAAATCCACATGTAGCCTTCATATTCGTCTAGACAGAAATACTCGGCGATGTCCTCAGGGAAACCTACACCTTTGAATACACCCATGTTTTTACCGCTTGAAAAAATCAGCGCTTTGCCGTTTTTGACAGTATTTATTTTCATCACACATTCAACTACATAATCGTCTTCCCTTTAGCCATCTTCCTTCAACTTTGACTTATCAGGTAGAACAAAGTATCGCCACATCAATGGAGGGTTAGAAACGGCGGCTTCCCTTGTTGGAAGCTCTTCAAGGAAGATAGACTTGAAATTTTTCTTCAAGAACCTTTTCAACACTTCTTTTAACATATCGGTCTAAATACATTGTGTGTAAAGCATACAGATCGCTGTAATCTGGGTATATGCCGTAAACTGCGAAACCGCCGCCTAAACCGTTTTCTCTCTCCCGCATTTTAGATATTGCGTTCACCGGATCTGTGGAAGGAAATCTCAATCCTTTAACATTTAGCATTCCGAAAAGGGCACATGCATCCAAAACCTTATCGTCGCCTTATGGATTATTCACGTGTCTTCTCAGCTTCATTGCATTTTCCACCTAAATAGCTAAAGAGGGTGATCTGAGTTTAACTCTGCATCCTACCATTTGATTTTGCGGCTTATTTCAACTAGAAAACTGGGAACTTTAAAGTTGACTTTATTATCAGTAAGGGTGTAGATAAGTAAAGCTGTTTTCGCTTGATTATTCTGTTTAACAACCTTCAGTTTCTTGAACCTCTCGACCAATGATTCACATGCAATTCCAGGACTATTTCCTTTAGCGCATACAGGTATGCGGCCTATCTCTTGGAAATTAACACATTCAGCGCAGAACCTGTTATACATCCTTTTTCCGCTTAGACTCTTATCTTTAAGCTCAAATTCTTCGCAGCATGTGAAAGGCCCATAGAGTTGGGCACATAATACTATGCCGTCGATGTCCCGCCTGTCTTCGAAGTTGGCACAATCCCTGCAGAATCTTAAAGTCACAGTTCCCACCTTTAAAGTCGACTATGGTAAAAAGCACTTTATATATAACTGTTGTGAAAATCATTTATATTGAGGTCGGTGAAATATAGATATAAGTGAAAAACAGAATTTGGAGCGCGATATAATGGAAAAAGACTTAGGATATAGGAAAATACAATGCACCGGAAGGGGTTCATATGTCATATGTTTGCCAAAAGAGTGGGTTGAAAACATTAACCTAGAAAAAGGAAGCGAAATCGCCTTCAAACTGCAAGATGATTCCACTTTAACTCTTGTTCCACGAAAAATTTTGGAAAAAAGCGAAGGGGCTAAAAAGCCTAGACTAAGAGAATATTGGATTAACGTAAGACCAAAAGAAGACATCCAATCGGTATGCCGAAAAATAAAAGCATTATACCTCATCGGTGCAGACATTATAAAGGTGCGCGTTAAAAGCGAAGAAGAATTCTCGAAACACGCATCGGCAATAACTGACCTTGTAAAAAACGTTCTCTTAGGCGCTGAAATTATAGATGCAACATCCAACGAGATCACCATCCAAATCCTAGTAAATCACTCATCTTTTCCAATTGAAAGCGCCATCAAAAGAATGGCCACAATGGTCTTACTAGCAAGCAAAAACATTACAACATCCGTGGAAAATATGAATGATGAAATGTTCAAGAACATAAAGGATATGTGTTTTGATGCAAACCGTTTAAACCTTTATGTCATTCGCCAACTTAAGTATGGCATACAGCGAAACTTATACAAAGAGATGGGATTTAAATCTCCAAAGGAGTTTCTTCTTTACCGAATGATCGCTCAAAGCATAAAGAATATCGCCGAAAACATAATAAAAGTGGTGGATAACCTGGAAGCTTTCAAAAAATTAATTCATGAAAATACAATTTTCTTGAAAGAAACATTTGATGAAGAGGCTCACGCCCAAATTAACAGGTTTACATTTTCGGCTCATCAAGTGTTCGAAGAGTCCATTAAAGCACTTTTCAAGCAAGATTATAGCCAAGCAGACAAGATAATTGCTGAAACGGAAGCCCTCACCAAACTGGAGAACGAACTTTTGATTATGTTAATGAGCAAGAAAATAGATCCAAACCTTTCATCCATCTTAAGGCTAATACTAGACAACGCACGTAGAATAATAGACTACAGTAGAGGCATCGCAGAGCTAACACTAAACTTGACCGTTGA
>WUQU01000088.1 GCA_009889605.1 Candidatus Bathyarchaeota archaeon
CTGCAAGAACAAAATTTGAGGGTTTAATAGTTGAAATTCTTCTCTGAAGCCTTTGCATGGAATAACACATTGAAGAAACTGTTTTTTTAGCTTTGTTCGCCATCTTTTATCTCTCCGCTTTCATCAGATGTTCCGCCACTTCTTTAGCCCACTCGCCTGTAAATGGATTCTTTACAATCTCACTTAAATACTCTTTCCAAGACGTACCTAGCGCCCTGCTCCAAACATTATATGCTCTCAAAACATTCTGATAAGCTTTGGCGTGCAACTCACAATAACCGTTTTCAACAGCCTCTTTACTGCACACCTTGCACTTCAAAATTCTTCCTCTCCTCATTTAATGAGCACAAAGGATTAAAGCATAACGCCCACGGACGTTTACCCTTCATCTTAACCTGAACCATCGGCCAGCCGCATCCACGGCAGTTTTTCCCAAGAGGCTTAGCGCTGCCTTTCTGCGGAAGTGGAAATGAAGCTTTACACTTGTTTTTGAAAAAGTTTGTACATCCAATGAAACGTTTGCCAGTTTTCCGGGAGTACAATATCATAAGGTTTCCTGTGCCACATACTGGGCACACTCCCACAACTCTTTCTTCAAACAGGGCTCTCTTTACTGCGTAGCTTAACTGTTCGCCGATTATTTTCTCCTTAGCCTTCAGCTCTTCCATCACGGGTTTCAAAATTTCAACAGCGTCTAGGAGAACGTTTTCCCTTTTCTCCAAGTTAGCTTGAATCTTATCCATCCTTTCCTCAAGGTTTCTTGTGAAATCTATTGAAACAATTGTTGGACAATGTTTTTGAAGAACTTCCAAAACCTCAAAGCCTAAGTCGGTTACAATCATCCTCTCATCGCGAACATACTTTCTATCGTAAAGCGTCTGTATAATATCCGCTCTAGTTGCCTTAGTGCCAATTCCAGCCGCTTCCATCTCCTTGAGAAGACTGCCAGGATTATATCGCGGTGGCGGTTTAGTAAACTTGTCTTCCACCATTATTTTTTTAACCCTAAGCTTTTGCCCTTCTTCTATCGGCGGTAAAAGAACCTCATCCGCTGACCTCGCATATGGCTCGTAGAAACGCAGCCAACCCTCTTTTAGAGTTTGCCTTCCCCTCAAATAGAAGACATGCCCATTAACATCTATTTGCACTTTCACACTTTGCCTTATTGCAGGCTCGCCAAAAACAGCCATAAACCGCCTAACCACAAGATCCCATATACGCTTTTCAGAATCACCTAAAATTCTTTCAGGCAACTTTCCAGTTGGATAAATGGCTGGATGAGCAGGATCATCCTTCTTGCCCTCGTTAGGTTTCAATTCTTTCTTAGCGAGAAGCTCTCCAACAAGTTTCCGATACTCAGAAACTCCGCTCAGACTTTCCAATATGCTTGCATAGTTGATTGCTGAAGGAAGTTTTTGACTGCTTGTTCTCGGATAGGATATTAGAGCGTCTAAGTAAAGCCGTTGAGCAATGTCTAATGTGCGCCTCGGCGTATAACCAAACAAACTGTAAGCTTCGCTTTGCAGCGTACCAATATCGAAAGGCGTCGGCGGCATCTGATGGAACTGTTTGATTTCAATGTTTTTTGCGGTTCCATCTTTTCCTCTACATTCACTGAGAATTGTGTCAGCTTCTTTCTTAGTTTCAATTACATCCTTTTCGTATTCTGCCTCGAAAACTTTTCCTTCTATTTCAACTTCAGCCTTTACCTCCCAGTAAGGCGTCGGCACAAAACTTCGTATAGCCTTCTCCCTAACTGCAAGAAAACTTAAGGTGGGTCCTTGCACTCTTCCAGTGCTTATAGTTGCGTATCTTCCACTCCAATCCTTTGCAGCTATAGTTAACGCCCTTGAAAGATTAATTCCATAAAGCCAGTCAATTTCATGGCGTGTTCTTCCAGCTTCTATAAGGCCGAAGTCTAAGGTTGGCAGCAGTTCTTCATACGATTTTTCCAGCTCTTCCTTCGTCAAAGTAGAATATTTCATTCTTTTAGCTATGCTTTCTTTGTTGCCGCAAGCATATTTTAGAATGCTGTAGCCTATTATGCTTCCTTCAATATCGTAGTCACATGCATCAATGTATGCTTCTGCGTCTTTCGCCAATTTTGATATGGTTTCAAGCCAAACACGAATCTGTTTTGCACCCCTTTCAGCGACATACCGTGGCACCCATCTAAAATTGAACACAGGATAATAGTTTCGCCCGCCTTTCTCTTCGGCAACAGTATATAAATGCCCCACAGCTGGAACAACAACTATCTGCCTATCTCGTTCAGCCACATAAAATGGCACACCATTGTTTACCATTTTTTTAGCTTTACCCTTAAAATCAAGGGCTGAAGCTATTCTTTGCGCGGCATCCGGTTTTTCAGTGATAATTAAAGCATATTTCCCCATTATGGCACAAACCTTGCCTATTTTAGAGATTCTCAGAAATAAGCCTTAACCTTTAAAGTTAAAAATTTTATCAGAGAACCACTTTAAACTGCGGTTAAAATCAGCAACCAATAAATATGCCACGTGATATCCCTTATTGTCTAGAGGGTGCGACCAGTTTGCCTCAGCGAGTTGTTTGCCACCAGTGTGGCTTCGTTTTATATGAAGGTGAGGAACTTAAACCCCCAGATGAAATTCTACACAAATATGATGGAAAATGCCCAAAATGCGGCATAAAACTTGCGCTTATTCCTTTAAACGTTGAAGTAAAACCAATAAAATAAACTGTCCACCAAAATACTTTTGAAAAACTAAAACCAAAATGCTATTCCAGCTTCACCATGCTGGAAAACACACATGTAGAAGAAGAGAATACTTACGTAAACTCTTTAACCAACCGCAAGAGAAATAAAGAAATAAGACATCCTCATAATCCATTAAAAGAGCTGAAGCCAAAATGAAAATCAAAGGGGCACTTACAAAAGAAAAAGTTCTAAACGGTTTAAAAAGCATTGGAAAAATCCGTCCAAAAGTAGACCACGCCTCGATAATAACCTTTTCAGCTTTAATCCTTATACTATTCATAGCCTTTGCCATACGCCTTTTTCCAGTGCGGTGGGAAATAGACCCCACAACCGGAAAGTCTAATCTGCTATTATCAGAATTCGACCCCTACTTTCAATACCGCTTCACAGAATACATCGTGAAAAACGGTTTCATATCCTGGGCTTGGCCTACCCAATGGATAGACTACCAACGCTGGTACCCGCAGGGGATAAATGTTGCAAGAGCTGCTTTTCCAGGATTACCTTTTACCGCTGCTTTCCTCTACCAAATAGTTTCAATGTTAGGCGTTGGCATAGACCTAATGAGTTTTTGTGCATTGTTCCCAGCCATAATGGGAATGCTCGCCTCGCTCGCCATATACTTCCTTGGAAAGGATATAGGAGGTAGACCGGTAGGCTTATTGTCTGCACTTCTCTTAGCGTTATACCCCTCATACATTCAAAGAACATCCGCGGGATTTTTCGATGATGAAACCATAGGGATACTTGCCCTCATAGTGTTTGCCTTTTTGTTTTTAAGGGCAATGGAGGAAAATAGGCCTATAGGTTCAACGATTAAGTATGCTGTCGCTTCAGGGGCTGTTTTAGGATACTTCTGCTCTGGTTGGGGAGCTGCATACTACCCCATAGGAGTTATTGTGCTCTTTTCATTTGTTTTGTTGGCGGCTAAAAGGTACACACAGCAGCTTCTTTTAACCTACAGCATAACATTTGGATTAGGATTATTTATCGCCATAAATGTTCCAAAGCTTTCACCAACTTATCTGGTAACCATAGCCATACTGCCCGTTGCAGGCGTTTTCGGCTTGTTGTGCCTTGCCGAAGTTTTAAGAACTGTAACAACCACGAAGTCCAGAGTCATAGTAGCCATAGCGTTTCTGGCGATAATAGTCGGCGGTTTTGCTGTGCTTTGGCAAGCAGGCTACATGCAGGGCATAGCTGGAAAGTTCATTTCGGTTATAAACCCCTTTACCCGCGAGGCTTCCCCACTAGTGGAGTCTGTAGCCGAACATAGAATATCTACGTGGGGCTCTTTATACTACGACCTTGGCATAGGAATACTCTTTTTTGCCGTTGGTTTATTTTTTGCCTTTGGAAATCTTAACAACAGAAACTTGTTCCTAATAATTTTGGGTTTAACCTCGCTCTATTTTGCATGCTCTATGGTAAGGTTACTTGTTCTTTTGGCGCCCGCATTCAGCCTTTTAGCCGCAGTGGGAATAACAGGCTTGCTGAAGCCATTTGTCACCATTTTGAAAGAACCCCCAAGAATAGGTGTGAAGAAAAAGTATGGATTTGAACATGTTGGGAAAGAGTTCAGCGGAACAGCCATATTCCTCATATTTATTATCTTGATGACAAGCGTGGCTTTTCCGATGCCAAGAGTTTACAGCCAAGTTTATGCGCCGACCACTATATCTGGGGGTAGCCTTTCTTATGTTCCTGAAGTTCCAGTGCAAGAATGGATAAATATGTTGAAATGGACCAGAGACAATCTGAAAGGAACTACTGTTGTATGCAGTTGGTGGGACTACGGATACTGGCTTACAATACTGGGAAATGTGACATCGCTTGCAGACAACGCCACCATAAACTCAACCCAGATAGAAAATATTGGTTTCACATTCATGGCTAATGAAACTCAAGCATTGAAAATGTTAAAGCTATACGATGCAGAATACATCCTCGTTTTTGTAACCATAGACTACAATGGTAATTTTCTAAACGCTGGCGGTGATGAGGGAAAGTGGATGTGGATGGCAAGCATTTCTGGAAAGGCGCGAGATCGCCTAATAAACAGCGGATTTATTCCTGAAGAGGAAATGTGGACTGAAAAACTAGACGAAGTTAGAAAGACCTTTGGAAACTACACTTTAGGAAAAAGCTGGACAGATAAAAATGGAGACGGAAAAATAAGCAACGATGAACTCATATCTGTTAGCAAGGGACAGAATTCAACAATCTATAAACTGATGAACTACGCAGTGGAACGTTGGAAGCAAGAAAACAAAGGCGGTTTGCAGCCCCCAACTAAACTTCTATACTTCAAAGAAGCATATATAGCTGGACTAGACAATGATGGAAGCAAATACGGCGGCATTGTTCCGCTAGTTTGCCTCTACAAAATAGAGTACCCAAGTCAATAAAGGGCGAAACAGCTTGTTTCCGAAAGTTCCAGACTACCACAAAGCTGGGAAACCACTAGTCCCAACAGGCCTCGGCGTAGTTTACGTGTTGGCCAGCGTAATATACCTTTTTTTGTTACATTTTTTCGTCGAAAGCGAGGCCCCTGGCAACACTTTCCAAGCATTAACTTTGGCAGTTTGTATTTTATTTGGAGGCTTTATGGGATTGCTCGACGATTGGATGGACTTGCGGTGGCGTTACAAGGCTTTTTTCCCACTAATAGCCTCAATCCCCCTTATCGCGTTGGCTTATAGGCTTCCTTATATACGCACAGCCATAACGATTCCAATATTAGGAACTGTAGACTTCGGCAACTACTACTATTTTATACTAATCCCGTTAATTGTAACCATAACCACAAACACGGTTAACCAGTTGGGCGGATTAAACGGTTTAGAAACTCTTTGCCCCGCCATAGTTATGATTGGTTTAATAGTTGCCTCTGGGCCGAATGCCATTCTCTTGTCGATTCCGCTGGTTGTTTGGTTTGCGCTTGCCTTTTTCAATTTACAAGGGAAAATTTTCGTTGGAAACACTGGATCTTTTGCCATTGGAATAACGCTGGCCTCTTTTGCGATAATCTCTGATTTGAAATGGAATTTGATAATCTCTATTTTGCCCTACATTTTTAATTCTTCAGTGATTCTGTTAAATTACTTCATTTTTAGAACCAAGGCACATGTCTCTTTTGATGGGAAAAAACTGGTTTCAGATCATAGAAGAAGCTTGATTACGCTTATCACTTATCATAGGCCTTTGACGGAACGCCAGGTTGTGGGGATAATAGCGATGTTGGTGGCGGCTTCAACTTTTGCTGCTTTTGCTGTTCAGCTGTTCTTGGTTTAGACTCTATGTAGTGTTTTGCTACACACAAAAAGCAAAAATTTGTTAAATGCGAGGCTTAATCACGGAGGTTGCCAAGAGCCTATTCCGCATAGTTTAATGTGGGGAATCCATTATTTGCCCAACACTCTACGTTCCAGACGTTTCAGTTAAAGTAGAAACCACAAGAATCTCAGGGACTAAGCTAGATGTTACCGGCGGTACTGGAACGGTAAATTTCGACGTAAAAGCAAAACTTGAAGAGAAAGAACGCCGAAGCCAAATGGTGGTTGTCGCGTTCAATCTCCTTTTAACAACAAAACCCGGCATTGTAAAGTTTGAAGTTGAAGGCACAGCCACTTTAACGGGAAAGGACGCTGAAATAGATAAAATGTTGGAAGTAGACCCTGAAACAAAAATAACATACGTCTTCCAGAAAGTTTACCAACACGCTTTTACAGCCATGTATCTACTGTCAACAATTTTAAACACTACACCGCCGCCTCATGACCTACTGCTTTCAAGAAGCGAAGGTATTCCAGTGGAAGAAATTACTGTTGGACCGGAAACTTCTGAAAACATTAAAGAAAAACTGGTTGGAGAAGCAGAATCTGCAAAGTAAGCAAGTTTTCAAAGAGGAACATTTATAATATTCGCTTGAAATTTCGCCTTATGCTGGCGGGTGAGTGGACCTCCACCCGTTCCGCCATATAAACCCCGGTGTAGGAGGTGGAAAAGTGAAAATTGAAAGCAAAGACTTGGCTTTAACAGCGGTTTTTGCCGCCCTATATGCGGCAGGAGTAATAATTCTAGCGCCTATAAGTTTTGGAGTCTACCAAGTCAGAGTTGCTGACGCCTTGCTGCCTTTGTCAATGATGTTCGGAATGCCCGTCGCAGCAGGGACAAGTTTGGGGTGTTTGATTGCAAATGTTTACGGTGGTTTAGGCATAGTGGACATTTTAGGCGGAGCCGTTGCAAACTTTTTAGCATGCACTTTAGCACGGCATATAGGGATGGACAGCGTTGCACGTAGACTCGTAGGATGTTTTGTTGAAACAGTAACCATCACATTAATTGTCGGAGGCTATTTATCGCTGATATTCAATGTCCCAGTGGAGCTTGGATTGTTCGGTATTTTTGCAGGTTCTCTCGTGGCCATAAACATTTTAGGCTTTGCACTTTTGGAAGGATTGCATCGAAGCGGAATAGGGGGAAGATACACCAAAAAGACAGTATGAGAGCCAAACGTAGCGTGTTTTACATAAAACGTTCCAGTTTTGTCAGCCCTATTATTTCGTCGAAGTCTAAGCCTAAAGCGTCTAAAACTTGGTCGAAGGTTGAGTGGAGATATGCCACATACTTGTCGACGTCTATCTCGTTTTTTGTCGCCAGCTCCACTGGTTTTACGTGGGGTTCGTTAATTACTTTGACGAAGCTTATTAGGTCGCCTGCTTTCAGCTCTACACCCTCCTCTTTTAAAATTCTGGCAGCTTTCACGTGTTGCGGGGTTGTTTTTGTATAGCGTTCTAGTTCTTCACCTAAAACAACATTAAAAGCAAGTTCGCTTAGGCTTTCCCATTCCCGTCTTTTCAAACGCGTGTAGCAGTCGCGGATTTCTTTTACAATGTCTTTTTTTGCTTCTTCGAAGTCCGCGGGAGTTTTCACCATGGCCAAACGTTCTTTCATCCTGTTAAACGCTTTTTTGATAAATAGGGGGATGTGGCGTTTTTTGCCTGTTAACCCTTTCACGTCGACGCTTCCGTCTTCTAGAACTCCTAGATAGTTCTTTTTCCTAGAGCTGAAAACTGCATAACGGTAAATTTTATCCACGTCCAAGCCCATTTTCAGTTCATGTTCAGTCCATTCTTCAAGTTCGCGTATCTGGTCTTTTGAGGGGTTTTTTAAGAAGACGCTGTCCGTGTCGCCGTAAAGAACTTGAATTCCAAGTTTTTCAGCCATGTTAATTATTTGGGTTATGGCGTGTCTTCCTATGGCAGCTGTTGCCTCGGCCACCGGTGGACAGTAAAGGTCGAAGGTTTCAGCCCCGAAAACTCCGTAGCTGGCGTTTAAAATTACTTTAAGCGCCCCTTGGATTATGTTGTACCAGCTTCTTAGCTCTGGGGGTAAACTCTTATCTTTTGACTTTGTTTTGTACCATTGAACTCTGAGATCTCTGAGCGAGCCTATTAGAAGACTTTCTAGGGCGCGTTTCTTTTTGCAAACCCAGTTGGGCGTATCAGGGATAAGGTTTGTTCGGCATTCTGGGTGAGGACATAAGACAGACTGGTAGCCAAGATTCCAAACTTTAATTATGGAGGGATATAGACTTGGAAAGTCCATGACGGCGACGTTGAAGTGAACGCCTGGAACGGGTTCAACAACTATGGCGCCCTTGTATTTTTTGCCTTTGATTATGGCTTTTGTGGCAGTTTTCCCTTTTAACGCGAGAATGTCCTCGGCGTTTGGGATGAGAAAGTTTCTTCTCCGGTGTTCGCGGTGCATGAAGTTTCTTATCCATCGGGAAACCCCCTGCCGGCTCACGTCTTCCATGGGCATGCTGCTTATTCTAGCCAAAACAAGAACAAGTTTTAGAACCAGCTCGTCTTCAAAGCTTGTCAGCTTATAGGTGATCTCGGCGTCTCTGAAACAGTATTTGGCCAGTTCTGTGTAGGTTAAGTCGCCTATGCCCTTTTCTAAGGGTATTTTCTCCAGTCCCACCAAAGCTCGGCCTACATCGTCGAGGGTTACGTCCCGGTAACGGTTGTTGAAAGCGTAGATTTGAATGGAGCGGTTGAAGAAGAACTTGTAGAGATCTATGTGCAATCCATATTTAAGGAGGCAGACACGTTTACCAACTTCTATTGGAATTTCATCTCTTCTAAAGCCATAGTTTTCTGCTCTATGGGTTAGATAACGCAAGTCAAAGTCGTCGCCGTTAAATGTGACTACAAAGGGATAGCTCCATAAAACTTCAAAAACAGCTCTCAAGAGTTCTTCTTCGGAATCAAAATATTCTATTTTCACGTCTGCAGGCAAATGTTCGGTTCCTTCGCGAACCCCCTCACGTTTTAAAAGCAGAACCCTTTTTTGCCCGTCGGAACCATATACAGATACGCAGACAACGGGATAAGCAGCCTCGCGGGGATCAGGCATCCTCGTGGCGATTGACGAACAAACTTCTATGTCAATGGCTGCATAGCGGAACTTTGGAGCAGGATACTCCAAAAGCCTAGCCCATTGCTCTATATACTCCAATTCCTCACTAGGCGACTCCTGGAAAACTTGCATTAACTTTTGGACATTTTTTTCAGCTTCTTCTAAGCGTTTAGGAACTAAGGCGCCATTTTTAACCTCGTAAACCATGCCGGGTAAAAGCCTTCTATCATAAATGTAAGATTGATAATACTTTATTCGGGATTCCCAAACTTTAACCGCTTCATTGGCCACTGGGATTTCTGAAACTTTCGGAAAGTCTTCCGGAATAATATCCCGTATGCAACCTTTTTTGCGCCCTCCAATAGCCAACGGGTCTTTCGCTACAATCTTTGTAACTTTGACGGTTCTGTCTGAAAGAGGGTCGAATTTTTCTTCAATCTCAAAATGGTCAAACCCTGAATGCTTCATTAGACGGTCTATTTTCTCAAGCTCATATGGCGAAAGATTTGTGTAACAGTATGGTTTATGCCCAGTATTATCATACCAAAAATATATTTGCTGAGAATCTGGCTCGTAAAGTTTGATTAGGACTTTTCCAGCCTTGCCATCGTATGTGGCGGAAACAAAATATGACGGCGGAAGGTTTTCTGGAGCCAAAGGCGGAAAGCCCTGTTGCTTTTTCCTTTCTTCAACCTTCTCCGTGAAGAGCATGGGCATGGCTTCCGCTTTGGCTTCAGCCGGGATTTCTTTCGGCTTAGCCTTTGGCATTGAAAATTCATCAAGTGTTTTCTGTGCCATGGTGTTCTTAACCTAACTTTTAATACGATTAAGGTAGACTAAAATGTTACTAAGCCCGGAAAAGAGTGGATAGGCGAATGCTTAAAGAAGCTTGGATGCTTGCAATTGAAGCCTTGAGCTGGATGGAGAAGGATAAAATTAACGAGCACTTAGCTTTGGCTAAAACAGCTAAACAATTAGAGATAAGTGATGTTAACGCGCTGCGCTTTGCCCATAGGCTTTTGTACGAAACGGTTAGGCGACGTAACCTTATAGACAGATTTATCAACGAAGTCTTGAAGCCTAAAGCCTTAAGCGAATTCACGTTGGGAGTACAGTCTTTTCTAAGGCTTTATGTTTACCAAACAAGAGTTGCCAAAAACTGGTCAAAAATCGACGTGGAAGAGGCAAAAAACATTGCAAGATTGGCACGGTCTATTCTCGGGTGGAACACCCTTCAAAACGTTGAACATGTTCTAGGCTTTTTGTTAACAGAAAGCCCTGAACCTCTTCTAAAAGGCTTAAGCGACGAGGAGAAAACCGGCCTTTTAACCTTCCACCCTACATGGTTCGTGAAATACTGCTTCAAACTTTTCGGCAGAAAAGAAGCCTTAGACATGCTGGAGGCTAATCTTAAAAATCCTCCAGTCTACATAAGGGTGAACACCCTTAAAGGAAACGAGAACGAGATTTTGGAAAAACTTTCCGAGGACGGCTTAAAAGTTGAAAAAGTTGAAGAATTAAAATATGCCTATAAGGTTTTAAGCGCGAAACACGCCATAAATAACACTAAAAGTTTCAAGGAAGGATTATTTTATGTTCAGGACAAAGCCAGTTGCTTAGCAGCGGAAGCAGCAAGCCCCAAACCTGGAATGGTGATTTTAGATGTTTGCGCGGCTCCAGGAGCAAAAACCACGTATCTGGCACAGCTAATGCAAAACCGTGGTGCCATATACTCTTTTGACTATTCAAGGCGTAGAATGAATGTCTGGAGAGGTGAAGTTATAAGAATGAGCGTGGAAATAGCAACGCCGATAATAGCAGACGCATGTAATCCTTTGCCTATTGCCATAGAAGCGGACATGGTGGTTTTAGATCCGCCGTGCACAAGCACAGGAACATTTGCGAAGGTTCCCTCAGCCAAGTGGAGGCTTACACAGCGTTCCATTGAGAAGATGGCTGAAATCCAGTGGCAAATGTTGGAAAACAGTGCTGAAAAAGTCAAGCCGGGAGGAACACTTGTTTATTCTACATGCAGCATAACTGCTGAAGAAAATGAGATGCTTGTTGAACGTTTTTTGAAGTGGCATCCGGAGTTCAAGCTAACTGAAATAGAGCCAAAAATAGGCTTGCCGGGGTTGAGAGGAATGGAAAAATGCCAAAGGCTTTACCCTCATAAACATGAGTGCAATGGTTTCTTTATCGCAAAAATGTTAAAAAGCAAACTGGAATAAACTCAGCGCTTAAGTTTCGCGCTCTCTATGGCACATAACACTTCAAAAATGACTTTTGCTGCTTGAACCGCAGAAACTCCATTGTCATAATTTGGTGCAATCTCTAAAACATCGAAGCCTAAAAGACGTTTGTCGCATACACTGCACAGGATATCTAACAAGAGATGCGTCTCAATCCCATCCGGTTCTGGATTCTGCACTGCCGGCGCATATGCAGGGTCGAGAACGTCCATGTCCACGGATAGATAGATGTTTTCGTATTCCGCCAATTTTTCTTTCAATTGTCTTGCAATTTTTTCGCTTCCACTTTTCCTTATTTGTTGAGCAGTGAAAAATTCTATTCCAGCATTTTTCGCGTATTCAAGTTCCTCTTTGCAAACGGCTCTTGTGCCAACTTCAATTATTTTTGCAGGTTTTAACTGTTCATTTATTCTCCGCATGAAGGTTGTGTGGGAAAGCTTTAACCCCATAAACTCGCCTCGCAAGTCTAGATGCGCGTCAAAACTCACAATCGCTGTTTTTGAGGCTTTCTCGCATAAGCCTTTCAACACGCCTAAAGTGATTGTGTGTTCTCCACCAATGGTGACTGGCGTTTTTCCAGCGTCTAAAACTTCCTTAATAACCCGTTCAAGCATTTCCAAAGTTTTCTCTGTGCTTGTGGATACATGCAAGTCGCCTAGATCATGCAACCGCAAGTCTTCAACATCTACGCTGCTTCGAAAACTGTAGGTTTCAATGTTAAGGGAAGCAGCTCTTATGGCGTTTGGTGCAAATCTTGCCCCAGTTCGATAAGTGCTTGTAACATCGAAGGGAACGCCTAAAATCACGTATTCGGCTTCTTCGAAGGATTTTTGAAAACCACTGAAAACATTCGGCTGGGAAGCAAAAAGTTCACGGTAACTCATACGCTATTTCTCCATACTAGGGTTATGCCTATTTTAACATGGCAAGCTCTAAACCTTTTCGCTAAGCCTTTACGACTCTCTTATTGAACCTTAAATGGCTGAATAAATATTTGAAAAGCGTCGTGGTTAACGCCTCTTTCTTAGTCTAAAGTAATAGGCCGTGGAAAGTATGCCCCCTAAAATCAACAGGATTACTAGCAGCAGCCAATACAATGGAAAGCCAGCACCCGGAGCAGCTTTGACAGTATAATAGCCTTCAGAGGTTTTTGCGGTATTCCCGGCATTATCATAAAATTCTGCATAAAATGTTATTATAGCATTTTCTTCCTGCTCGGGAATTGTGCATGTCCAGTTACTTCCTTGCAAGGTCATGGGTTTACTTTTCCATTCGCTGCCTAGACGTCTAAACCATAAGGTGGCGTTCTTAATTCCGCTTCCACTTTCCAAAACTTGAACAGAAACATTAACAGCCTCGTTTGCCACGGGCTCTTTAGGCGTCCATTCGAGAGCAGCTATTTCCGGCGGGGTATTATCCACTATCACCGAAATTTTACGGATAATTTTGTTTCCAGCCTTATCATAAGCTGTTAAAATAAGGGGGTATACTCCGTCGCCGTAATCAACAGTGTTCCAAGCGTAAGTTTGGTCCGGGTCCAGCCACACTTGAGTATAACTCCCTATTTTAAGCTCCATTCTTTCAAAGTTGGCGTCTTCAGCGTGCAGTTTAACGAGAAACAAGCCCTTGACATAGGTTGAGTTTAACGGCCATTGGATTTCAGCCTTTGGTGAAGTATTATCCACAGTCACCAGCACCGCGTGATTGGCAGTGTTTCCAGCTTCGTCGCAGGCTTCAAGTTTCAAAACGCAAAAGCCATCGTCAACCATGGCGGTGTTCCACAAATAGGCTTTAGGCCCATCGTGTTCCACACGCATAAAAGGTTTCCGTTGGCAAAGAGTCTGGCTTCCTTGAAGTTGTCATCGCTTATAAAAACGTCGATCTTTGCATAATCAGATAGGTAGCTCCCATATGTGGGCGCAGTGATAACGGCTACTGGAAGATAACGGTCAACCACATTATAAGAGTGCATGTCTAAGGCAGCTAGGTTTCCAGTGTTGTCAGCGGCATATACCTTATAGCTTATAGTTTACGGTTGTTGCGTATGGAAACTTGGGTAGCGTCGCCGTGTATAAGCCGCCGTTAAAATTCATAGTTATGTTCGTCCAATAGGCACTGACGCCATAGGATAGGGTTAGCTTCTTAACACCGCTAGCAAAGGAAGGCTCTGTCGCGTTAACAACAACTAAAACGCTTTCGTTATAGTTTGGCGATGTAGGAAGCTGTTCCACACGGGTTATTATTGGAGGATTTATTGGAGGATGATAATCGCCTACAATGTAACAGTGCCCAGCGGAAACAGCCAAGTTTCCGGCATTATCTAAGCATAAATCAAGTAGGTGACTGCAACGTTATATGGTTGAGGGGGAATCTCTGCAGTATACAAGTCACACGTTTTATTCATTGTAATGTTTATTTTCTCCCGCATGTTGACAGAATAACTTAAAGTTGCATTGGCAACTCCGCTTTTAGCATCGGTTATGTAAGCCAATATCAGAACCCTATCTTCTTATTCTGGCATCGCGGGATAATGCCATACTTTATGGATTTTAGGGGGTGTTAAATCGTAACAGCATATGCAACCGAAAACGCTTACTGAGTTTACAGAAAATCCAGTAACAACAGAGGCGGCGAAAACACTAAGCACCATTAAGGAAGCTAGACGTGCTTTTCGGGGCATACACCTTCCCATTCTCCTCGCCAACACATACGCGCAAGCATATGTATATAAAATGGTATTTCAAAATGCAGAATATTCAACTGCTTAAGCGCTATTCAATCGGAAAGCAAGGCATATATCACAGATTAAAAATTTCACCGATGCTGACAGCATAATTTATTAATTATGACATTTCATTTAATGGAGTAATCTGAAGGGATCCTAGTGATGAGTGTAAAAGAAAAGTTGAAAATTGAAAGCTGGGGAATGTTTGCAGCTTCGCTTTTTTACGCAGTCAGCGGGATAATTTGCTTGACTATTTTAGCCTCTGACTTTGCACTTATCCACATTGGTTTGATGGGCATATTAAGTCTAGCCGCAGCCTTTGGACTCTTTAAGAAAAGAGTTTGGGCCATATGGCTTATTGTGATACTCTTTTTCATGATTACGACATTTTCGGTTTCCATGCTATACTACACTTGGGGAGCCGACATTCTTCTTGACAGCGCCATGGCTACGTATCTGGTTTTAACATGGATTTTCACGGTTTATGTTGCTGCGCGGAGAAGGAAGCTAGAGAGTTAACTCCCTCTCAGAGCTTTTTAAAAAGGTGAACTGTGACCTCTTCGCCTTCATCGATAAACTGTTGGTTTTCAGGGATTTCTATAAAGCCATCAGCGTTAACAAGCGTTGTTATCGCCCCGGAAAGCCCTGTTGGAACTGGGTCGGCAAACAGCCGTTTTGCCTTATCCTCTTTTAGTTTAACCATTATGAAGGTTCGTCTTCCCTTGGCAGGGAACATCCGTGTCGACGCTAACGCCTTTACGGTATAGGCCTTTTCTGGTTCGCGTCCAGCCAACCCTTCAATAATGGGGCGGGCTAGAAGATGGAAAATAAACAAAGCAGAAGTGGGATGCCCTGGAAGGGAAAAGACAAGTTTCCCATTTATCACTGCGATTGTGGTTGGCTTTCCAGGTTTGATGGTTATACCACATACTATTAGGCCTGGCTTTCCAAGAGAACCCAAAGTTTTAGGGATAACATCCTTTGGTCCGACTGAAACCCCGCCTGAAGTTATAACCATGTCTGCGGAAGCCAAAGCCTTTTTCAAAGCCTTTTCAATTTCAAAGGCGTCGTCTGGAAAAACACCCATGTATAGGGGTTTTCCTCCGCTTTCTGAAATTGCAGTGCTTAGACTGTAGGCGTTTATGTCATAAATTTTTCCGGGAAGAAGCGGTTTGCCTGGTTCGGTTACTTCTGCACCCGTGGATAGGACGGCTACGCGGGGAACCATGTAAACCTTAACTTTTGACAAGCCCACTGCGGCTATGGCGCCTATTTCCCGCGCGCCCAACAACTGTCCCTTTTTAAGAACAGTTTCGCCCTTTCGAATGTCTGATCCGGCTTTCATGACGTTTTCGTCTTTGGCTACTGCACTGTAGACGTATATTTCGCCGTTTTTAAGTTCAGTGTACTCGGCCATGACGACGGCGTCTGCGCCTTCGGGTATTGGCGCGCCGGTCATTATTTCAGCGGCCGTTCCATGCTCTACGGCTATTTTTGGCATTTCGCCGACGGTTACTGTTCCGCAAAGTTTCAGCTTTATTGGATGGTTTTCTTCAGCGCCAAAGGTGTCGGCGGATTTTACCGCATAACCGTCGACAGTTGAACGGTTGAAAGGTGGAATATCAAGCGGCGAAGTCACGTCTTCAGCCAAGACGCGGTTGTAAGCCTCCAAAAGGGGAATTTCTTCCACGCCTAAGGGTTTAACCTCAAAATTCTGGTAAATGGCTTTCCTTGCCTCTTCAAGGGTTAGAAGCCTTCTAAACATTTTCTCCATCAACCTTTAAAGTGTCAAAAAGGTAAACTTGAACCGTTTCGCTTTCTTCCAAGCCTTCACGGTTTTCAGGAACCACAACATAACCATTAGCCTTAACCATAGTTGAGATTATTCCTGAACCTCTGGCGCTTATAGGCTCCGCAAAAAACTCGCCATCACGTTTGAAGACTCGGACGCGGACAAAAGTTTTTCTTCCAAGGGCCGTGGATACCCGCCGTGTCAACTTGGCAGTTACGACGGGTCTAGGCTCATAGGCTAAGCCTAACATTTTGAGGATTAATGGTCTGGCAAAGACTTCGAAGCCGAAAATGGCTGCAACCGGGTTGCCTGAAAGAATTATTATGGGCTTGTTGTCTACCACGGCTAGGGCGGTGGGCATAGCCGGGCGCATGGCTACACCGTGAACAATCACGCCTGGCTTGCCAATACTGTTTACGGCTGCGGGAACCATGTCCGGGGCGCCTACGCTTGTTCCGCCAGTTGTTAAAACCATATCCGCCTTTTCGAGCCCAAGCCTAATCTTCGCGGAAATCTCCTCAACATTGTCTTTTGCTATGCCCAAATCCAAGGGCTCAGCGCCCAGCTCACGGCACAAAGATGCTAAAACAAGCCTATTCGCCTCAAAAATTTGGCCTTTTCCAGGTTTTTGCCCAACTTCAACAAGTTCGTTTCCAGTGGCTAAAATGGCCACTTTCGGCTTTTCAAAAACGTTTACTTCTGCCACGCCTAAAGAGGCTATCAACCCCAAATGGTGAGGTTTCATGCGGGTTCCGGCTTTCACGGCAGTTTCGCCCTTCGCCACATCCTCGCCCATTTTTGAAACGTTTTCGCCGGGCGTAACCACAGTCCAAACTTCTACAGTGTTGTTTAATCGTTTGACGTTTTCAAGCATTATAACGGCGTCCGCGCCTTCTGGAAGAGGGCTTCCAGTCCAGACTTCTTTTGCTTCGCCTTCCATCAGCCTGTCTGCAGTCGTCAGTTTGATGGTTTTCGGCTTAAACTGGGAAGCGCCGAGGGTGTCGCTGGCTTTTACGGCATAGCCGTCAACAGCTGAACGGTCAAACCTTGGTAAAGGTTCTTCAGCTACAATATCTTTTGCAAGAACACGGTTAAGGGCAACTGGCAAAGGAACCTTCACAGTTTTTAAACGTTCAAATTTTAAGCTGTTAAGGAGCGTTTGCAGTGCTTCTTCTGTTGATGCGAGTTTTTGGAAGCCTCTCAGCCTAACCAAAATAGGCACCTATAAACAGCACACAAACAGCATAGAAAAACATATCGCAAAAATATCGCATCTTGCGTTTGTGTTTTAGCATTTAAGCTCTTTCATTAGGATGTCGCGCATTTTTATGGCGTCTAAATCTAGGATTGGGCTTTCGCTTATAATAACTGGGTTAAGCCTAAACTCTGCTATAACCTTCGCAAGCAGCTCGAAGTCGGGTCCATACCCCGCCTCGTCTAAAACATGGTGGCGTTTTTCACCCTTATCCGTAAACTCGATTTTAGTAAAGTGACAGTGCATGTTCTTTACGGCTTCAGCGCCCAAACGTTTTTCGATTTCCACGAAAACTTCGCGAAAATCTTCAACAGTTTTGAAGCGCCCTTTATCCCGCGCATGCAAATGCGCCCAATCTATCACAGGCTGAGTCTGCTCAACTTGTTCGCATAAACCTAAAACCTCATCTAAACTGCCAAACTGGGAAACCTTACCCATGGTTTCCAGCCCCAGCTTAACACCCTTAATTCCCAAAGTTTTCATCTCACTGACCGCATCTTTCAAGGCCTCTAGGCATTCGTTGAAAACCTGTTTTGGCGATTTCCTACCATAAAACCCCACGTGAAAAACCACTAGCGGCGAACCCATCCACTCTGAGGCGGTAGCACATGCAATCAAACGCTTTTTACTGGCATCCACAGTTTCTTTGCCGCCGCAGAAATTCATAAAATAGGAGCCGTGGAGACTAACTGCAACATCGTTTTCCCTAGCCTTTAAACCAAACTTTTCAGCATCCTCCCGCCTAATCTGAGGCTTTACACCCCAACGCACCGCTTGATACTCAAAAGCATCGAGACCTTCCTCGCGCAAAAGCCTAGGAACATCCATTAGAGACGCCTTTAAAACCCGGAAAGATGGGGGCACTCCAGCAGGGCCAAATCTTGGATAATCAGCCATCCTATAAGCCCCTTAACCCCGCTTCACTCTTCGGTATCTATAGCCCTTCTTTGAATATACTCCGTAAAAAAGCACTGCTAAAGCGGACACCCAAACAGCTAAATTTTGAAAAACCAAGTATTTGCCAACAGGTGGCAACTCAACCAACGGTTTAATCAAGCCTCCCAAACCAGCGGCAAACGCCCTTAAACTAGGCGACGCAGCCATTATAGCGTTGTTTACGGTTATGCAAGCCCATCCTATAGGAGCCAAGGTTTCGGCAAAACCTCCAACAGCATCCCTTGCTGAAATTACAAAATTAAACAGTGTAGGAGTACATCTGTAAAGGTTTAAAAATGTCTGACGAATCAGCTGCGGGTTTACCATTATAGAGAAAAGAAAGACAAGCGCTGAAAAAACAACGAGTATAGTTAAGGCGCTTTTCAAACTTGTTTTGGCAAAGCTCACCTTATTCCAAACATAGGAAACCGCCCTAAACCTTAACAGCGTAGACTTCACTTTGCCAAAAGCACCTTTTACAGCGCGACTTATTTTTGACGTGAATCCTTGCTTATATTTCACAGTTTGCGTTTTCCCCCTTCCAAAACGCTTGAATTTCTCTTCGAAAGTCTTCGGAGTTTTTAAAGCAAAATATTTTGTTAGGCAAATCCAGCTTAGAGTAAGCGCTATTATGACGGATATGGGAACTAAGTGGAAGATAGGGCTTATCGCCACTGGCCAGTTAGTTAAAGGATTTTCTTCTTTCACTCCAAGGCTTATGGCGTATACAACTATCCCATATTCAATTACGGCAGCAGCTATTATGAACAAAATTATTGCTGTTAAACCTTTCAAAGTTGACCAGCGAAACACCAAACGTTTAGGAGGATTTTGAGCAGCCAAAGCATCACCGTTAACGCTAATGCCTTCTGGAAAGCGTAATTTGCAATTTATCGTATATGCATTTTCAAGTTAAAAAGCATGACTGTAAAATCCGCGCTTATTAAAGTGGAAACTCATGCTCACACTTTGGGCATTTGGCGTATCCACATTGCACTGTTGAGGGACATCCGGAACAGGCGAAAGCTCTACCGTAGGATATGTCAAAGGTGAAACCGCATTTGGGGCAGTGCACAATTCTTTTTGTTTTTGAACTCAAGAGACGAAGACACCAGCCGTGTATACGCGAAAGTTTTAACAAGTATAAATCTTATTAATAAGTTTATAGCCTTTAAAATGATTACATGTTTGATGTATCGGTATGGGAAAATGAATGCAGAAAAAAGGGAAACTTGAAAGGGTAGAAATGTATAAAGAACGGGACACGCAGGTTTTTCTAAATAAGTTTTTAAGCGGAGAAATAAGCACACTTCAACCTACTTTTGACCCTGATTTTGGCTATAGATATCCCGCTGTTGAATCAATTTTAGGAGAAAAAGCAGATAGCGAAAAGTTTTTGAAAAGACTTTATGAAGCTGGATTCTTGAAAGGAAGCTTTATGACAGAATAATTTACTGCTCCAGTTGCGGTTCCAAAAACGTCTCCACCCATTATTGTTGCCCCTACTGCAAGTCCTTTAACATTCAGAAAGGGTCACTAATAGAACATGTTAAATGCGGATATATGGACGTTGAGGAAAACTCCAGAAAGGGAAACAAACTTGTCTGCCCCAAGTGCCGCGGAGAATTGAAAACGCCGGATGTAGACTACAGAAAAGCAGGAATATGGTGCACATGCAGAGAATGCGGCAAAAGCTTTGACATACCCGTGCCTAGGCATTTCTGCAGAGGCTGCCAAGCCAAATTCACGTTTGAAGAAATCGAAGTTAAAGACGTATATGCTTACAGCCTAAATGAAGAGGTTAAAGACGAAATAGCAGAGGCTGGATTTTCATCGCACCCATAAAGGAGTTCCTTATTGAAAACGGTTTCGAAGTTGAAGCTCCCGCGTTTCTGAAAGGAAGATCAGGGGCAAACCACATGTTTGACATAGCTGCATACAAAGGAGAGAAAAAAGACGCAACCGTTATGGATTTGGCCAACTTCTGAAGACATCTCCCAGAACAACCAGTAATCGCTTTATTCGCAAAAATCTATGATGCCTCACCAAACAACGCTTACCTTATAGCCATTCCAAGACTAAGCGAGAATGGGAAAAAATGGCTGAACTTTACAATATTAACGTTATAGAAGCGGAAGACGCAAAGGAAGTAACGGAAACACTTAAGGAAAAAATGGCTAAA